>CAYLVC010000188.1:0-2280 GCA_964387005.1 uncultured Dehalococcoidales bacterium
CAGCCGTCCGAGACAACCGGTAGGCTTGGTCAGGCTGTCCTGTCGTTCTTTGGCCTGTTCCATGGCCTTCTTATCCAGGGGTTGGATTTTTTGAATTGTTTCGTCTATTAAGTTTGACACGTCAGCTCCTTATCCAAATTTATTCTTTTTACGGCGGTTTTTCAACAGGGATAATACAATCCCCCAATTCGTCATTGCGAAAGATCCTTCCTCCTCTGAAGCAACCCGGGAGCTACATCATGCTGGTTGACGACTAATAGATATTGCTAACCAGCGTTTAATCGTGGCTGATGTGAAATTATTCCTGTTTAACATAACAATTGTGTTAGATTACTACGAAAACTCCCATTCAGGAGTCTCCGGCCGGGTCGCCTGCGGACTCCGCAAGGGGAAGCCTGAACTTTGTTCAGGACGGTGACACGGAGTTTGCTCGGCACCCAGAGGGTACCCGCTATTCTAATCCCTGCCGGGGGCTTATGGCATGGCTCAACCAGCCGCTCGACTCAGTTTTCATACTTCATGGTGACTCTGACAAGAGGCATGGACGATTGCTTCGTGGAGATAAGAAAGCTCGCAATGACGAGTCAGGGGAAATATGTTTTCAGATTTTTGAGAGTAAATGCCTATTTTGTCTCCTTATCTTTTTCCTTCATTAAAATACGCAGTGTCTTAATCAGCACCCGGCATTCGGCCAGGGTGCGGGGAGCAATGCGGATATATTCAGGCAGGCCGAAGGATGTGCAGTCGCGCACCAGGATGCCATGTTGGAGCAGCGCTGCCCGGAACTGCCGTCCGCTGCCTGTTTTCACCAGGAAAAAGTTGGCCTGCGAAGGCTCGGCTGCCAGGCCGATTTTAGCCAGCCCGGCGAGCAGGTATTGCTTCGAGCGTCTGATCCTGTCCCTGGATTGCGCCAGGTATCCGGGCTCATCCAGCACAGCCAGTCCAGCTTGCTGGGCGGCGGCATTGACATTCCAGGGTGGGCAGACGCGGCGCAGGTCGCGGACTATTTCTTCCGCGGCCAGGACGTAGCCCAGCCTCAGACCGGCCAGGGCATAGTCCTTGGTCATCGAACGCAGCAATATGACATTGCTTTTCCGGAGCAGGTCGATCGAAGACCAGTACCCTTCCGCAAAACTGACATAGGCCTCATCCAGCACCATGAGACTGCCCCGGCAGGCTTCCAGTACGGCTTCGATCTCTGCCCGGCTGAAATAAACCCCTGTGGGATTATTGGGGTTACATATAAATACGGATTTAGGTGAACGAAGTTGAATGTTATCGACCAGTTTTTTAAATTGAGAAGAGCGTTCTGCCCGGATATCCCAGATGATCTCTGTCATGTCAGCCCCGGCAATCCGCCCGGCCAGTTCATATTCACCGTAGGTGGGTTTAAGCACCATGACCTTATCGCCCGTCCTGAAATAGGTCAGGGCGATGAGGCGGATGAGCTCGGTGCTGCCGCTGCCCGGCAGGATAAGACCGGGCGATATTCCCAGGGTTGAAGCCAGTTTGCGGCACAACTCGGAGGAAGTTGAATCAGGATAGCGGTCGATGCAGACCGATCGCAGAGCGCGGCGGGCGCTCGCCGGAGGGGTGTAGGGATTGCAGCAGACGCTGAAGTCCAGCACCCGGTTCGCGGACAGCCCCAGTGAATTCAGCTCCGCATAGTCCGGTCCTCCATGAACCGCGCCGGAAAGCGCTTTTATTTCAGGCCTGGGTTCTAATGACAAAGATAATTACCTCCACGATCAGGCAGATTGTGACCCAGATAAAGGCGGAGCAGCCGGTCAGGCGCAGGACGGCATCGATAGTGCCGGGTTTGAGGGGTTTATCAGGCTGACCGAGCTGGTAGTGGTCTATCTTGGTAAACTGTACCGAAAGAGCCCCGGCGGCGGCGGACATCGGCCAGCCGGCATTGGGGCTTTCCGTCCTGGAGTGGTCCTTAAGCATGGTCTTCCAGGACTGGCGGGCATTCTGCCGCAGGAAAATAGCGGCCAGAACGATCAACAGAGCGCTGATCCTGGCAGGGATGAAATTCAGTATATCATCCAGCCTGGCGGCGAACTTCCCCAGGTGCTCGTATTTCCCGTGCATGCCGATCATGGCATCCAGGGTATTGATTACACGGTAAGCCATGGCCCCCGGGACTCCCAGCAAGAGAAAATAGAAAAGGGGGGCTACAAAGCTGTCACAGATGTTTTCGGCTACGGACTCGACGGCAGCCGAGACCACCAGGGGTTCGGCCAGGTCTTTGGAGTTACGCTTGACCAGGGCGCGCAG
>CAYLVC010000188.1:2380-6315 GCA_964387005.1 uncultured Dehalococcoidales bacterium
AGACCACCAGGGGTTCGGCCAGGTCTTTGGAGTTACGCTTGACCAGGGCGCGCAGGTTGAACCGGGCGCCGGCCAGGTCGCCCGAGGTCAGCAGTTTTTTGATCTTGAGGGCTGCCCGCTGGAGTTCTCTAAGGGAAAACGTGGTCTTGAAAAGACAGGCCCCGATAATGATGAAAGCTGGTGTGTTCCAGTCCTCCAGGAACCGTAAAAGAAAGAAAACAGGCAGAGCGAAGAGCGCCGCTGTTGTCAGTGTCATGATAAATCCGTAAGTGAATTGAAAACCGGGTTTGCCGCGGAATCCGGCTTTTTCCCAGAAAAAGATAAATTTGCCCATCCAGACCACGGGATGAAGGGCCGGCGGCGGTTCTCCCAGGGCCAGGTCCAGTACGACGGCAGCGGCTAACATAATGATGAATTCCATACTAATTTACTCTCCGGCCGTTCCGGTTTTGGCTGTAATCAGGCTTGCACAGGCTGTCGCGGGTGAGCTGGTGGCCGCAGGAGGGCTGGCTGCCGCGTGACGGCTGGCGGTCAGCAGGACGGTGGGCTGGTGGTTGACTGGGTGGGGACGCACCAGGCTTTCGGCATTGAAAACAGTCCTGATGTTCTCCTCGGTGATTACTTCCTCCGGCGTGCCCCCGGCATGGACCTGTCCCTCTTTGAGCAGGATAAGGCGGTCGCAGTACTGGGCGGCCAGATTGAGATCATGCAAGGTTACCAGGACGGCCAGCTTTTTCTCACGGCAGAGACCGGTAATCAGGTCCAGGATTTCGATCTGGTGTGAAATATCCAGGTTGGAGGTGGGTTCGTCCAGCAGGATCACCGCGGGCTCCTGGGCCAGTATGCGGGCGATGGTCACCCGCTGCTTTTCACCGCCGGAAAGCTCGCCGATTCTCCTGTTAGCCAGGGCGGACAAACCCGTCCTTTCCATGGCCCACCAGGCGATATTCATGTCCCGGGCGGACTCACCTCTCAGCAATCCCAGGTGAGGATTGCGGCCCAGCATTACCACCTCCATGACGGTGAAGGTCTCCGGCAGGGCTGGATTTTGTGGTACCACCCCCAGTAGACGGGCCAGCTGTCCGCGCGAAATCATCTCCAGATCTTGGCCGTCCAGGGTAATATTTCCCGATCGCAGGCTGAGTATGCGGCTGATAGCCTTGATGATGCTGGTCTTGCCGCAGCCGTTGGGGCCTATCAGGCCGACCAGTTCACCCGGTTTCAGCGTAAAACTCAGGTTTTGCACCACCGGATGATGGTTATAGCTCAAGGAGATGTTTTCAATTTGCATATTATTCATTTTTCACCACCACAACACTCAAAATTGTCATTACTGCTCGTCCGAGGTTCAACCGAACTTCGTCTTACAAGGGGTCTTGAAAATAGAAACCCCTTAGTTTTTAAACCGTTCATGAATTACTTAAAAAACAGCCTTCTTTTTCCGCCTTAACAATATCAGGAAGAAAGGCGCTCCCAGGAAAGCGGTTATTACGCCCACAGGTATCTCGGTGGGGGGCATAATAGAACGGCTGGCTGTATCCGCCAATATGAGCAATATGGCTCCCGCCACCGCAGAAAGGGGCAGCAGCGAGCGGTGGTCCGGTCCCCAGATCAGGCGCACCGCATGGGGCACTATAATACCCACGAAGCCGATGGTGCCCACGAAGCAGACGGCCGCGGCTGTGATCAGGGTAGAGGCAGCCAGCAGGATTAGCTTGGTGCGTTCGACGTTAATGCCGAGCTGCTGGGCTTGCTCCTCGTCAAGCTGCATGACGTTTAGTGGCCGGGCGAAGAAGAAGATGATCACCAGCCCGATACAGATATAGGGAGCGACCAGCGCCACCTGTTCCCAGTTGCTCATGGAAAAACGCCCGATTAACCAGGACATGATGCCGTGTATTTGATCGGTAGATATCAGAGTCAGGTATGAAGTCACGGACATCAAAAACGAACCGATGGCCACGCCAGCCAGTATCAGGGTAGTCACAGGCACGGCTTTGCCCACCCGGGCAATAAGATAGACTACCGTTACTGCCAGTGAAGCCCCGGCGAAAGCCAGGATGGGAATGAAGTAGGAGCCCAGGAAGTTCCAGGGAAGCAGAAATCCTGCGGCAGCTCCCAGGGCGGCGCCCTGTGCGACCCCGATCAAATACGGATCAGCCAGCGGATTGCGGAACAGTCCCTGGTAGGTGGCCCCGGCTACTCCCAGGGCTGCCCCGGTCAGCCCGGCCATTACGATGCGCGGCAGGCGGATGCCCATGACGATCATGTCCGTGGTGGACGACCAGTCGCCGCTGATACCGAAAGGCAGGTGAGAGAGCAGGATTTGCCAGACGGTGGTCACCGGGATGCGTACGCTGCCCACGGATGAGACCAGGATGCCGATGATGATGCAGGCAGCCAGCAATCCACAAATGGAAAGCAGGCGGAAACGCCAGCGCCGGCTATAGTCCGGAAGCGGCCGATCATTGACCGGACCTGTTACAGAGTTGAAATTGATTCCTTTTTCAGATTCCAATATACGCTCGCTTTATTCGAAACCGCTCTCGATCTATCATTAACATTTGAGATGAGCTTTAGCAAAGGGAATGACGGGGCTCGCTAAGGCGAGAAGGATTTTATGCCTATTTGAAAAGTTCAGGGTGTATTATCTTTGCCATCTGTTCAAGCCCGTCCACGGCGCGCGGAGTAGTGCGGCCGAAGATATCGGTATCAAGCTGGTATATTCTGCCGTTCTTCAGAGCCTGAGTAGCCTGAAACCTGGGCTCGGATTTGATGAACTCGAAAGAGGTGTTCTGGGAACCCATGCTGGTCAGGACCAGGATGATCTGAGGATCTCTCTGAATTACGCTTTCCAGGTCAATCTGGGCATGGCCGCTGAGATCGGCTGAGATGTTTTCTCCCCCGGATTTTTCAATCAGGTCAAAAACCAGGGTGTCTTTGCCGGCGGTCCAGAGTGGATCATGCCAGCTCAGGAAAAAGACCCTGGGTTTTTCAGCAGGGGGCATTCCCTCCGTTTTTTCAGTTACGGCCCTGATGCGGGTTTCCATTGAAGCGACCAGTTCTTTTGCTGCTTCAGACCGGCCGGTTACCGATCCTATCATTTCCAGGTCAGCCAGTATTTTATCCAGGCTTTCCGGGTCGAGACCCAGGACGGTTATGTTTACTTTTTCCAGGGCGGGAATTATCTCTTCTTTGTGAATATTGCCGGCCAACACCAGGTCCGGCTGGAGAGAGACGATTTTTTCGATATCCACCCGGCTGAAATCGGCGACTTTGGGTTTGTCCTTGACCTGCGGAGGGTAGTTGCAGTAGGTGGTAACACCGATCAGCTTATCTTCCAGTCCCAGGGCATAGACCAGCTCGGTATTGCTGGGCGCCAGCGAAATGATGCTCTGCGGCACCTGGCTGATAGTTACCGGGCGGCCCATATCATCCGTGAAACTGCCTCCCTCTGTTGAAGCCGCTTGACAGGCGGAAATGAGTAAAAGTCCCAGTACCATTGTTACTAATAAAACCCGAATTGAACTGATTTTCAACGTCTACCCCCCAAAAAAAGAAATCCCCCTCAAATAAACAATGAGGGGGATTCGTTATTCTATGTAATTATCCCGCCTCCTTTCCCGCGGAGGAACTACCCGGTCCAGCGTTCTGGCTTTCCCGCGGTCAGTGGGATTACAGCAGGCGGTACTGCGCCGGATTTACACCGGCTTGCACTCTGGATCTTACCGATATTCTATATTACTTAACAATACAATAAATCAAGTAGAATTGCAAAATCACAAGGGTAATTGTAAAGAAGAACAGGTCATTTTAATTGCAGCAACGGGGTTGATTAATCATTTACGATATTTTATAGTAGTCTCACGAAATTATTGCCGGCAACAAATAAAGAAAAAGGAGAAACAAAGATGACGATGACTAAAGCTGAAATA
>CAYLVC010000189.1:0-6308 GCA_964387005.1 uncultured Dehalococcoidales bacterium
TGCTACGGGCATAGTCTATGGCCTGGCAATTAGCCGAGCTACCGTCATGATGAGCACTCCAGCCGCCGTAACTCATGGAAATAATATCCGCCTGATAAACATCCACAGCGTCTTTAATAGCAGCAATTTCAGCCGCATAAGAAGCCCCGGAAGTACTGTCCTTGCCGATCTTCAGAAAAACCAGATCAGCCCCGGGGGCAGTCCCCCTGTAGGCGGGGCTGTTGACTCCGCGTCCCAGCAGGCTGCCGGCAACATGAGTGCCATGGCCGGTAACGGTGTTGTTAACGGTATCATCGAGCAAGGGATATTCAGAATAGTCCCTGGAATTGGTAGAATTCAAAAACGGGAAATCGGGATTGGAGGTATCAATGCCCGAATCGAGAACGGCTACGGTTACCCCGGCGCCGGTATTCCCGGCTGCCCAAACAGGGCTGACATTCATAGCCTGCCGGGCAAGGTCGTTCTGGGGGAAGGACTGTCCTTCGGCTGTATCGATATGCAGGATGTAGTTACTTGCGGCCAGCACATCCAGTTTATTCACCGGCATTTCGGCCAGAACAATTCCGGTGTTAAAGATTCCGACCGGGGGTATCCATGAATCAGGATAAACCACAATTCCCTGCGATGCCAGGTCGCTGATTTGCTGTGCGGATGGTTGATCTGCCATTCTCAGGAAGACCATTTCGGAATCCGGGCAGGTAGTTCCAGCGGTTCCCAGTATATCAACCGGCAAAGATTGAGTTTCATTCATCTGAGGATGGCTTATTTCTCCTGTTGATTGCGCCTGCTGTTGCATAAGCAACTGCTGCTGATTTTTCAACTGGAGACGCAAAGACAGCAGGCTGCTCACTTTTGAAACCGGCTGGACTTCATCTCCGGCAAAAACCGGCACCGTCCAGGCCATACCGGCCGATAGCAGGGATAAAAGACAAATAACAGCGAGGATTTTGGAAACTCCCGGTCTATTCATGGCATACTCCGCTATTTTTAGTCTTGAGTCATTTTAACCAAGTTTCGATTATATTGAGGACAGTCAATTTAGTTCTAAGACCCTGCCGCCTGTTTCCTTTCAGAGGGGCGCGGTGATATCCGAGAACTTGCATGTACAACCGTACCGGAATGATGTGCAGACAGGGACTTCATAGCGGTACAGAGGGAAGAGGCAATGTTTTCATGCTGCCAGCGCCGGATATCAGGGGAAGCAAGCTCAGCATCAAATGTATCCGGAGACCTGGCCAGCCGTTCAAGGCTGGCTGTCGGCCAGAGGAGAGAAGGGTCGAGGGCAAGTGAAGTTCCCAGTGAGGCTCGCCAGCTTTTAAGTTTTGCCAGACGGTCCTGCTGTTCACGGTTCAGGCGGTCTCCGTTATAAGGGGGAAGGTGGACAGGAAGGGCGCCCCGACCTTCGCGAATAGCCCGGCGCAGGCCGGTCTCTAATTGTTGTACAATCGATTTTCCCAGGCCGGGGACTGCGTCAAAGGAAGAATCAGGGCTGGAAGCGATGGCAACAAGGGCATCATCGGGCATGACAAAGAAGGGAGGGCGATGTCTCCGCCGGGCTTCCTCGTCTCTGAACAGGAAAAGACTGCGGGCAACCGCCAGGCCGCGCGCATCCAGAGTGTAGACCCCTTTAAGGGAGAGATAGGCAGTATCGGGAGAGGGTGGGCAATAGCGCACCTCTTCCTGACGGGCATACTCCTCGGATGTCCATGCCAGGCGGCCGAGTAACTGAAGCCGCTGGTCGAGAATATCTTTCAGGGTAAAAAGGTAGCGGACATCGGAGGCAGCGTATTCCAGGGCATCAACGCCCAGGGGGCGCAGTCCCCAATCAGCCCGCTGGAGCCGCTTGCTCTTGTTGATAACAATCCCCAGCAGGTCTTCGGCCAGGGCGCCCAGTCCGAACCTGCTCAGGCCGCAAAAACGGGCGGCGATGCCGGTATCGTACAGGCCGTGGACGCGAAACCCGAAATGCCGGTCCAGGCAACGAACATCATAGTCCGCTCCATGGATGATTTTCTGGATGGAGGCATCTTCGAATATTTGCTTCAGGGGACTGATATTCTTCAGGATAATGGTATCGATGAGATAGACCCGGTCCCGGGTAGCGATCTGTATCAGGCAGAGCTGTTCGGGGTAGCGGTGGAAGCTGTTGGACTCGGTATCCACAGCGATAACCGGAGAATCCAGCATGGCATTGACGGCGGTTTCAAGCCTGGAAGCCTGATCAACGAATTCGACAGGAAGCGAAGGTAAAACGGTCATGTGTCCAGTATACTGTTTCAGGGGATTCATTACAATGAAGGGGCATGATTGTTATAATACAATGTTAGATATGCAGAAAGAGTTCCGGAAAAAGAACAGGAGCCAATATGAGAAAGATAGCGTTCGAAGAACACTTTACGACAGTGGAACAGGCCGGCTACATCAGGGCCATTATCGAGAAGACCTACCCGGTCAGGGAAGTCCTCCTGGAAGAAGAGTACCTCAACCTGGAAATCCGCTGGGTGCCGGCATCGGACCAGGCCTCCACACTGGTGGGTTCGGACAGCATACTGAAGAGACTGCTTGATACCGGGCCGGGCAGAATCAAGGAGATGGACGAGAGCGGAATCGACATGCAGGTGCTGTCACTGGTCTCACCCGGCGTTCAAATGCTGGATGCCGCCACAGCGGTAGCGGAGATGAAAAAAACAGACGACCACCTGGCAGGAATAGTGCGGGCGCATCCGGAGAGGTTTGCCGGGCTGGCGACGCTGGCGCCGCAGAACCCGGAGGAGTCGGCGGATGAACTGGAGAGGGCAGTCCGCGAACTGGGACTGAAGGGGGCCTGCATACATTCCCAGACCAAAGGCGAATACCTGGATGATGAGAAGTTCTGGCCGATCTTCGAAAGGGCGGAGAAGCTGGACGTGCCGGTCTATATCCATGCCAGGCTGCCTTCCAACCAGATGGTGAAGGCCTACATGGGATACCCCGGACTGGCTTTGGCCTTCTGGGGATACGGCGCTGAAACCGGTCTGCATGCCGTGCGGCTGATATGCAGCGGGGTCTTTGATAAATACCCCGGGCTGAAGATCATACTGGGCCACCTGGGAGAGGCTTTGCCCTTCTGGCTGTGGCGAATGGACAGGCGCTGGGAGGCCGGTGCGGGCGGGGGAGGAAAGGGTTATGCCAGGAAGCCCAGCGAATACTTCAGGGACAATTTTTATGTCACCACCAGCGGGAATTTCTGGTTTCCGCCGCTTCAGGAATGCCTGCTGGCGACAGGAGCGGAGAGGATACTGTTTGCCGTGGACTATCCCTTTGAATCGAACCGGGACGGGGTGCAGTTCATTGACACGGCGCCGATCAGCCGGGACGACAGGGAGAAAATCTGTTTTCGCAACGCCGAGAAACTATTAAAGATGGGATAGAGAACTGCTTAAAAAATAAGAAGAACTGAAACAAGAATATGAGGTAAGATATGTTTCCGATTGGCGACCATAACCCGCGCCGGATTATACCCTGGTTGACCTACCTGATAATCATTGCCAATATCGTCGTTTTCATCCTGGAAATCAGAGGGGGTGACGAATTCATCATCAGGTGGTCGTTTATTGCTGCACGTTTTATTGACAACCCAGTTGGAGATTTCCCCACAATTTTCACCTCCATGTTCATGCATGCAGGGTGGCTGCACATCGGAGGCAATATGCTATACCTGTGGATATTCGGTGACAATATCGAGGACAGATTCGGGCATTTCAAGTTCCTGGTGTTTTACCTGGTCTGCGGCATAGCAGCCAGTCTGGCCCAAATGGCGTTCAGCCTTAATTCCAATATCCCCATGATGGGGGCTTCGGGAGCTGTGGCGGGGGTACTGGGGGCCTATATTTTCATGTTCCCGTTCGCCCCGGTGAGGGTATTGCTGGGATGCTTTATCGCTCCGCTGCCGGCACTGCTGGTAATCGGGGTATGGATACTGCTGCAATTTTTCTACGGGGTAGGATCGTTAGGCAGTATTACCGAAGGCGGCGTAGCCTATATGGCCCACATCGGGGGGTTCATCGCAGGCCTGATATTAACGGTTTTCTTCCGCCTGAGAGGGCAGAAAAAAGGTTAACCTGCGGTTGATAAACAGTGCTGGATACTCAATTTTTCACCGGCCGGGCGGCCATATCAGGCTCAGCCCATTCCTTGTGTGCGGTAACTCCAGACGGCGTTTCTGACTTCCCGGCGCCCGGTCCGGCCCTGATGGAGAAGATTCTTGAGGAAGCGCGTTCTGGCCTCAATTTGGGTAAAGATACAGCCTTCTCCGACCAGGTGTTTAGCAGCCAGGGCTTTTTGCAGGCTGCTTTCAGGCTGGTATTCGAAGCCTTTTTCAACTCCGTCCGGGGTATACCGCCGGGCGGCCAGGACCTGTATCGCCAGGCCTTCCGGATGGGGAAGTACCAGGTCTACCGAGGTGACTCGGCGGATGGGGTCATCGTCATAATCCAGGCCTGCCGTTGCGCTCAGGTTTACGATTATCCCCAGGCCGGCAAGCTGTTCCACAGGGATGCCGAGCACCCTGTGGAGAATCAGGAGGACTTCTTCGGAACTGCGGGCATGCATCGTTCCAGCCAGGGCATAGCCCTGGGACAGCAGTCTGAAAGTCCGGACAGCCTTTATTCCCCAGAGGTATTCGTAAAAGCCGTGGTTGCTGATCTCTTCGGTGATCATACAGGTCTTTTCGGGACGGCCCTCGTGCGTGAAAGCGAAGTCCTCAAAATGACCCTTAAGGGTGATTTTCCGCAGATCCGGGGGCATAAAATCCAGCAGAGCGCGCATTAAAGTGGTTTTACCGGCATAAACCGGCATGGAGGCTACCAGGAGCGAAGCCCTGTGTTCCATGATAATCCACAGCAAAGCAGCCAGTTTACAATCGAGGGTGCCGGAATTAACCAGGTCCAGGATTGACAGGCCCTCATCCAGGGTATCATTATAGCTGCCAAAACGCTGGTCGGCCCACCAGGGGGAATTATTCATTGGACCCTGCTCTTTTTGTTGCCGAGGTAATCCACAATGATATACTTACCCAGCTCGTCCGGCGAGGTAAAGAAAACCCTGCCGTGATTCAGCCGCGACATACGGTCCACGAAAAAATTGGAATAATCATTGCCCGGCAGCATAAATGTATTGATTTCGATCCCCGCCCGCGTGCAGTTTTTAACCTCTCTGAGTGTCATTTCAAGGCAGCGCCGGCTGGTGGGGACCTGAAAGAAAATTTGCCCGTTTTCGATGTGGGCCGTGGGCTGGCCGTCCGAGATCATGATGATCTGTTTATTGGCGCTGCGGTCTTTGCCCATCAGGTTCCTGGCCAGGATGAAACCGTGCTGCATATTGGTGTTGGGTGAAAAGTCCTGCCAGGAGATATAAGTCAGCTCTTCCGGAGTCATACGCCGGGCAATACTGTTGAAGCCCAGGATATAGAGGCTGTCTTTGGGAAACTTGCTGCTGATCAGGGAATTAAGAGCGATAGAGACGATTTTAGCCGCCTCAAAATTACCTCCCATGCGCATGGAGAGGCTCATATCCAGCATCAGGACAGTGGCGGAACGGGTCGTCTGTTCTTCACGGAAGACCTCGAAATCATCCGGCTCCAGTTTGACCGGTACCTGAGCCTTGCGCAGCAGGGCATTGGTGATCGTTTTTTCGATATGCAGATCAAAGTCGTCACCGAACTCATATTTTTTAGTCTCATCGATGCGTTCTCCGCCGCTGCCCCGCTGGCTGATCCTGTGCTGGCCCAGACGGTCTTTTTTCAGGCGGGAGAAGACCGAACTGAGGGCTTTCTCTCCGATTTTGCGCATCCCGCGGGGCGTCAGTCCGAATTTCTGGTCTTCACGCCGGATATAGCCGGCTTCTTCCAGTATTTTTGAAATTGAATTGATGGTATCCAGGTCTTCGGCGGAGGGTTCTCCCAGCAGTTCACTGACCATATCGCGGTCGATCTCTTCGGCAGACTGGTCGTAGTAAGACTGGACGATTTGCTCATCCAGTTTGTCCATTTTTTGCAGGCTCTCCATGAGCCTCATGGCCTCATTGAAGGAGAGCGATTCATCCCCGCTAAAATCGTAAGGCATACCGGGGAAAAATTCCGGGTCAATAGCCTGAAGATTGGCGCTGAGCCGTCCCATTTCAAGCCGGGTGGCTTCATCCAGCATCGAGTCCATGATATCCTGAAGGGACTGCCGCTGTTCATCCGAGAGGCTGTTAAGCAAAGCCTGGGACTGGGCGATCTGCTGCTTGAGGCGTTCCATGAGCTCATCCAGGGTCCGGGGCGGGTCCGG
>CAYLVC010000190.1:0-3694 GCA_964387005.1 uncultured Dehalococcoidales bacterium
CTGACTGTTTGAGTCAGAACGGATGAATTGCTGGGGTTGAAGTTGCCGTCTCCCGCGTATTCTGCCTTGATTTCATGGGCGCCTGCCTCCAGGGCGGTGGTATTATAGGTGGCTACACTGTCATTCAGTTGCCCTGTGCCGAGTGTAAAGTCACCGTTTTTAAAGGTCACACCGCCAGTGGGTGTTCCTGCTCCGGGGGCAACTGCGCTTACAGTGGCTGAAAAAACAACGGATTCACCATAAACCGAGTTTGCATTTGAACTGGTCAGCACCGTTGAAGTGCTGGCCTTTTCCACCGTCTGGATAACGCTGAAGGTGCTGCCCGCAAAGTCCAGGCCTCCAATGAACTCGGCGGTGATGTTATTGTTACCCACAGGCAGGTTCGAAACCGAGAAAAAAGCGGAGCCGTTATCTAATGAATCGCTTCCCAGCAGGTTATCCCCATTTTTCAAATTTACCGTTCCTGTGGCGAAGTCAGAAGTACCTGTAACAATGACTGTAACGGTAAATGTGACCGGCTGGCCATAAACGGAAGAGTTCGGATTGGCTAACAATATTGTTGTCGTCGGTACCGGGTCATCCGCCATTACCGGTATAACCGTGGGGAAAATTAAAGCCATACAAAGTATGGCCACGATGATGGGCACTGAGACCCTGCGTACAGAATGGGGCAAACGGGACTTATCCATAGCTACTCCTCCTGAAACTGGATATTTACATATATAACGGCAAATATTGTTTTTTGATAGCGGTCTGCTTATATTGATGATTGGTAAGAACGGGCAGAGCCTGAAAAACATTGTAACAGGAAAAAATTAAGATCCGGTTTACTTGTTGCCTGTCAGAGTACAAATTGTCTTTCATGTTAAAACCCGCAGAATAAAATCCGGCGAAAACTACATTGAAAAGATTAGTATAAAGGTATCTGCGCTTATGATACACTATATGCCGGAAATATGCTATGGGATTATTGACATAACTAACCCAATATCCGGCATGAAATTCCCGCTTTTCTGAACGACGCGGCAAGTTCTCCGCTTACCCTGGAAAAATGGGCCGCCGTTAAGGCTTTCTCAATATAGTATTTTTTATACACCCAATCGGCGTAGTGATAGTTCATCCGGTCAACCAGCACATAATCCACCTTTCCCGCCAGGGCTGAAGCCAGACCTTCAGCCCCGGGCAGAAGGGGTGCGATCATGGCAAAAGTCCGGAGACCTCCGCAGTGTAGTTCGTCCAGCGCCCGCAGCCTATCCCGGATGGATGGAGCAGAAGGCTCAAACAACCGCCTGATGCGGTCGTCAGCTGTGGTAACGGACAGCCCCGTTTCCAGATCGGCTGCCGTTTTCAGCAATTCCATGTCCCGCAGCACCAGCGCCGACCTGGTCTGCAGCGATACCGGCCATCTATGACGGAACAGTATTTCCAGGCATTGCCTGGTCAGTTTATACCTGGCCTCCAGCGGTTGGTATGGATCACATACCCCACTGACCCACACTTTGCCTTCAGGTTTTTTTACAATTTCCTTTTCCAACAGTTCAACCGCATTCACTTTAACGTCTACGAACCTTCCCCAGGGTTCGGTATGACCAGAGAAGCGTTGCATAAAGCGGGCGTAGCAGTAGGAACAGGCATGCTGGCAGCCGGTATAAGGATTGATAACATAGTCGGCGATTTTTGACCGGACCAGAATACTTCCTGCCCGGATTTCCCTGATAATCATGTCCTTATCATAGGACAATTGTTACAATGATGTCATGTACAACCGGCTGCTGTTTAGGGTAAAATTAATCTGGACAAAAATATAAAGGAATATTGCCTGGAATAACCTGTTCCCGGAATTGCGGGCATTTGCTATGATCTCGTCATTGCGAATGATCTCAACTTCTCACAAGCAATCTAAGGTCTACATAATACGGATTCAGGGTTTGTAAAATTCGCTGCCACCTGAGTTTGGTGCGCTTTTTCGAGCCTGGATGTTTAACCAGGGATCTAGATTGCTTCGAAGGTGAGTTGGAAGCCTCGCAATGACGGATTGGGGGGTTCCCGGCAATCATTAATACTTTTTCGTGCATTATTTGGTCGTTATTCTTTCCGGAGTATACGATGGTTCAAGAAAAAACAGTCCTGGCAATATTTGATTTTGACGGCACATTGACGACCGGCCATTTATGGGCTGGAATCGCCAGGCACCATTTCTTGAAAAAGGTGAAGAGAATACCCGTTGTCCTTTACGTGGGTTCACATTTACCCTTCTGGCTGGCAGCCAAAATGAAGCTCTATAATGAGGAGAAAAACAGGGCAAAATGGGGAGAAGACCTGCCTGTGGTGTTTAAAGATTTTTCTCCTGAAGAAGCCGGAAAAGTATTTACCTGGGTTGCGGACAACTATTTTATGCCCCTGCTGCGTCCGGATATCATGGCAGTGCTGAAAGAGCATAAACGGCAGGGTCATAGAGTAATACTCCTTTCCGGCATGCTGGATGGTTTCCTGGAGGCTTTAGGGCAGAGAATCGGGGCGGATTATGTGTTAGGAACACGGATGGAAATTTCCGGCGGCTGCTCTACGGGACGGATTGTCCGGCCTCTTTGCATCGGGCAGAATAAAGCGGACCTGTTGAGTTCTTTTGTCGAGCAGAAGAAGCTGGATGTGGACTGGGAGAACAGTTCGGCCTATGCCGACAGCTTTTTCGATACCCCGGTATTCCGGATGGTTGGACAACCAGTGGCTGTTTACCCTGACCAAAGGCTGCGACGGCTGGCTCATAATGAGCAATGGCGGATTTTAGGAAAATAAGCACTATACCTGGTCTATAGACCCCGGGTGTATTTACTAGAATTTTGACTCTTGTGTAAGAGCCATAAAAACACCCTCTCCGAATGTTTTGGAGAATAATAAGGACACTCTCCACTCTTGTATCGGAGAGGAAAATGGGGAATTTCGGGATGAACTTCTTCTTCGAAGGAAAATATTATGAAGAAATTTTATGGCAATAGTTTCTATGTTCCAAAAGAACATGGGGAAGACGGAAGTTCGTTGTCGATGTGGGAGTATTCAGGATGTTATTTGATTGAGGACCGCTGATGTTTAAACATCTCCATGTTCATACCGAGTTCAGCCTGCTGGACGGCATGTGCCAGATACCCCAGTTGATCAAACGCGCTAAAGAACTGGGGATGGATGCCCTGGCAATCACCGATCACGGTACTATGTACGGCGCCATCAATTTTTACATGGAGGCTAAAAACGCAGGCATCAAACCCATCATAGGCTGCGAGATGTATGTAGCCCAGAACAGCCATACCTCCCGTACCGCCGCCGATAAAAGCAGCTATCACCTGGTGCTGCTGGCTAAAAATCAAACAGGCTACCGCAATCTTATGCAGCTTACCTCAAAGGCGCACCTGGAGGGTTTCTATTATAAACCTAAAGTAGACCATGCCCTGCTGGAACAGTACCATGAAGGGCTAATTGGCCTGAGCGCCTGCCTGGGAGGAGAAATCCCCAGCCTTATTTTGCAGAACCGCATGCAGGATGCACGGGAAAGCGCCCTCTGGTACAAAAAGGTCTTCGGCGATTTTTACCTGGAAATCCAGCGTAATCCCCTTCCGGAGATGGAGAAGGTAAACCAGGGATTGATTGCTCTCAGCCGTGAGCTGGATATTCCCCTGGTGGCCACCAATGACGTCCATTA
>CAYLVC010000190.1:3794-6245 GCA_964387005.1 uncultured Dehalococcoidales bacterium
CTTTGCTACAAGGATTTTCACAAATATTATCCCAATCCTACCCCGGAGATAGAGCAGCGACTGGCCTATGAGCTGGAGGTGATAGAAAAGACCCAGTTTGCCAACTACTTCCTGGTAGTCTGGGACATGCTGCACTATGCCGTTAGCCAGGGTATCCTGGTCGGTGTCAGGGGCAGTGCTGCGGCCAGCATCGTGCTTCACTGCCTGGGTATTACCACTGTCGATCCGATTGAGCATAAGCTGGTCTTCGAGCGGTTCCTTAACATAGAACGCAAAGAAATGCCGGATATCGATTCGGATTTTGAAGACTACCGCCGCCAGGAGGTTATTGAATATGTTACGCAGAAGTATGGGGCCGACCATGTAGCCCAGATTATTACCTTTGGAACGCTGGGGGCGCGGGCGGCCATCCGTGATGTCGGCAGAGCCCTGGGGATGTCTTACAGCGATGTGGACCGGGTAGCCCGCCTGATACCCACCGGTGTGGGCATGACCCTGGATAAAGCTATGGAGGAAAACGCAGAGCTTAAGGAAATTTACCAGGCGGATTCCGTTATCCGCAACCTGGTGGATTCGGCCAAAAGGGTCGAAGGCATATCGCGACACGCCAGCACCCATGCCGCCGGAATAGTGATTTCCAAAGACCCCCTGACCAGCCATGTTCCTCTCCAGCAGGTTTCAAGAAGCGAAGGCGGCAGCCTGGTAATGACCCAGTACACCATGGACAATATCGCCAAGATAGGGCTGCTCAAGATGGACTTCCTGGGACTGTCCAACCTGACCATCCTGGGCAAAGCCCGGGAGATTATCAGGCAAAACCGGGGCATAGAGCTGGACCTGTATCACCTGCCGATGGACGATAAAAAGACCTTTGATCTCCTTTCGGCCGGAGAAACCACCGGGGTCTTCCAGCTGGAAAGTTCAGGCATGAGGCGTTATATCAGAGAACTTAAACCCACCTGTTTCAGTGATATTTCAGCTATGGTAGCCCTGTACCGTCCCGGTCCGATGGAGCATATTCCCACCTTTATCAAGTCCAAACAGGGTATTGAACCCATCCGCTACCCTCATCCGGCGCTGGAAAAAATCCTGGAAGAGACCTACGGGGTAATCGTCTACCAGGACCAGGTGCTGTTTATCGTAAGGCAGTTCGCCGGATACAGCCTGGGCCAAGCCGATATTTTCCGCAAGGCCATGGGTAAAAAGATCCCCGAGGTAATGCAAAAAGAAAAGGTGAATTTTATCAGCGGGGCCATCAAGCTGGGTTATACCGAAGAGATGGCCGAGCAGATATTTGCCCTGATCCTGCCCTTTGCCGGTTATGCTTTCAATAAAGCACATAGCGTCAGCTATGCTCTGATAGCCTATCAAACAGCCTATCTTAAAGCCAATTTCCCCTCGGAGTATATGACGGCTTTTCTTATTTCAAATGCGGATGTCCTGGAGAAGATGGGAACGGCCATTGCCGAATGCCGCCGGCTGGGCATACAGGTCAGGCCTCCGGATATTAACCGCAGCGGGGTCACCTTTACTATTGAAGACAGCGGGGACCCCCAGAAACCGGCCATCCGCTTCGGACTTTCAGACATCAAAAACGTAGGCCCCGGAGCTATCGAACTGTTAATTGCTGAACGCGAGAGGAACGGGCCTTTCAAATCAGTCGAGGACCTTTGCCGCAGGGCTGATTCCCAGGCTACCAACCGCAGGGTGCTGGAAAGCCTGATCAAGGCCGGAGCGCTGGATGAAATGGGCAAGCGGGGTGTCCTGCTCAACAGTCTGGACAGGATACTGGCGCTGGCCCAGAGTGAACAAAAGCTCAAAAGCAGCGGGCAGGCCACCATGTTCGATCTTTTCGGACAGACCGCTGCCGTTCCCATGCCGGGTATTGAACTGAATGGAGAGGACGCCACTTCAAAAGAGAAGCTGGTTTGGGAAAAGGAGTTGATGGGTGTCTTTCTCTCCGAGCATCCCTTCACCCGCTATGCCGGCAGGATCGATACCACCAGCATTACGCTGATCGGCCAGATAAACGCCGAGATGGAAGGACAAATCATCAGTATAGTGGGAATGGTCTCTTCCGTCCGCGAGCTTTTTACCAAAGACCACCGGGCTTTTTGCGCCGCCCGGGTGGAAGACCTGGATACCGGGATAGAGGTAATGGTCTGGACGCGCATCTACGAGGACACCCGCGAGCAGTGGCAGGAAGGCAACGTGCTGCGCATCGAGGGCAAAGTAAAGATTAAAGAGGAACAGCTTCAAATGACCTGTGATGCGGTGGAGCCCTACAATCCGGACTCTACCGCGGCCAACGGGTCTGCCGCCGCAGCCGGAAAAGGGAGCTGGTCCAAATCCGGGGCCGGGAACAGACCGGCGACTGGTTTTACACAGGGCTCATACCCGCCGAAAGGCACTGCGTTCAAGACAAACGGCAGCGGAAATGGCGGCGGACAA
>CAYLVC010000191.1:0-6208 GCA_964387005.1 uncultured Dehalococcoidales bacterium
AAGGTAATCTACGTCAGTTATCCTCCCATACCCCAGATTGTGGCTGCTATTGCCCTGGTCTCGGACGATATATACTGCGCCTCACCGGATATTGTTATCAGCAACACCGTAAATCTCATGTTTGATAAAATCATCCCTGTTCTTGAAACAGCGGAAAAAACCGGTCTGGCGCCCGGCATTGCCTTTTGTTCTTATTTGCAAACACGCCTGGGTTCAATTGTCAAAGGTATAGTTCCCATGCCGGACCTGTTGATCCCATCCTGTTTTTTATGCGATCTTACACCGGCAACCGATCAACTTCTGCACGAACTATACGGCATACCGGTCGCCTACATCGACAACCTCATTGATGAAAAAGGCGAACGATGGCCGGAAGACATCAACCCACGTAAAATTGAATACTTTGCAATGGAAATGAGAAACTCAGTAAAGAAATTTGAACAAGTAACCGGCCGCCAGCTTCCAGAAAATGAAATCAGAAAGGCAGTGGCTACAGCGGACAAACTCAATTTCATCTGCGGACAGATACAGGAACTGCGCAAAAATGATCCCTTGCCTCTCAGTCAGAATGATTATCACCTGGCCTTTTCGCTGAACTGTATTGGAAGGGGCTTAAAAGAAGGGGATTCGGTGCTTAACATCCTGCTGGCAGAACTAAAAGAAAGGGTTACGGCAGGAAAAGGTATAGTAAAGAAGGGCTCGCCCAGGGTAATGCTGGTAATGATACCACATGATCCTTCCCTCGCTGCTACAATCGGAGAACTGGGTCTGGCTGCATGCGTCACAGCCTCAGCCACAATGAGAACTACAGCTCAACCGGTATATACAGACCTCTGGGAAAGCGTGGCTGCCTCACAACTGCGAAGCAGAGGCGCTAATTATTCCAGCCTGGCTTATATCCTCCAACTGAAGGAAGCAGCCATACAATCAAAAGTGGATGGCATAATATTTTTCCGTCACTATTCATGCCGCCAATACAGCATTTTCCCCCTTAAGGCTAAAGAAATTATTGAAAAGGAAATGGGCATCCCGGTCCTGCTTCTGGATGGTGATTATTGTGATTTCAGAAGTTACAGTATTCAACAGATGAGAACAAAACTGGAAACTTTTGCCGAGATGACTAAATATAGCAAAATTCAAAAGGAAAGGAAAGGTTAGTTATGCCAGTCGCAGGAATCGATGTAGGAGCCGGTACGGCCAAACTGGTCATTCTGGAAGAAAATGATGTAATTATCAATTCCGTTACCCCTGTGGGTGGGGACGTTGCCAGGACAATAGAAAAATTAACAGCCAAAGTTTTAGATAAGGCCGGATTAACATTAAAAGATCTGGAATACGTGGTCTCGACCGGTTACGGCCGTGATGCCGTTCATTTTGCCAATACATCGACAACCGAGATCATCTGTCATGCCGGCGGCGTCCATTTTCTTATGCCGGATGTAAGAACCATAATTGATATCGGAGCTCAGGACAGCAAAATAATAAGGATAGATGGTAAAGGGCGGGTTACCGATTTTGTAATGAATGATAAATGTGCTGCCGGAACAGGACGGTTCCTCGAAGTTATGGCTCAGGTGCTTGGAATAAAACTTGAGGAAATGGGTACCATGTCGATAAACAGCAAAAATCCATGCAGCATCAGCAGCACCTGCACGGTATTTGCCGAAACTGAGGTTGTCATGCTCCGAGCCCAGGGAAAATCCGTTGAAGACTTAATCGCCGGAATACACAGGGCAATTGCCAGCAGAGTCATTATTTTGGGTTCAGGCATAAGATTGGAGCAGGAAACAGCCTTTACCGGAGGGGTAGCAAAAAACACCGGGGTCCAAAATGCACTGGAATCAGCCGGACATATCAGGTGTTTGATTCCATCTGAACCGCAGATTACGGGCGCACTTGGAGCTGCTTTGATTGCACGGGAGGCATTAAACGGAAACCGGCGAAAAAGAGACTGACTGTATTGTCGAAATTCAAGGCATAAACGGAGTTTCAGGATTATACTACGGACAAAGGACTCCACCAGAGCAAAGCAGAACGCATTCCATCAGGCCAGATGTAACCGTTACCTGATCTTACCAGGCATCTTTCCAGCATATCCCGGATAAGTTCATCCCAGGTACTGGTCTTATCCAGCTGAAGATGCCTTTTGGCTCTAACAAAAGCTTCCTCCAGGGAATTATCAGTCCAATGATGGATATCGCTTTCTACCATAACATTGGCATATATACCCAGAGAATAAAGAGCATTATAAGCAACAACTGCATTTACGCTGTCATGTAAACACCCGTGAATGGCGCCTGATAGTCTGCCGATGACGCCATCTGCCGGAGGAAGGCGAATCACCAGGTAGCAGGTCTTTGTTGCATAGTGCTCCATTTTACGAATAAACCGGGAAAAATCCGGGCTTGAATAGATAGCATGCACACAAACCGCAACATCATGAACTTCGACACCGGCTTCCTCCCATGACGATTGTATGGTACTAATGTTCACGCCTGAAACCTTGCTGTTTTCAATTAGTAGTTCCAGCATTTCTGCCGACGGCTCAACTGCGGTGACGCTCCGGGCTTTTGCGGCAAGCGGAATAGTCCACCGGCCGTCACCGGCGCCGATATCCAGAACAGTCAAATTACTGTCAATGGATTGAAGCACGAAATCGAGGAGAGGATCAGGCCTTTGCCGCTTTTGCCGGGCGTGTTTTTTGTATCTTTTGATAGGCTCACTATCCGGAGAATGCGGTTTGGCTATGATCAGTTCCCGCCACAGTTCAAGCCAATCAGTTTGCATTTGATAAAGTTGCTTTCATTAAATTACCGATCATGTATTCTTTAAATGCCGATACGGAGATTGTAACACAGGTTTTCCTGCCGTGTCCTGTTTCACGAAAAATGAGGTGACAGGGAAAAAGTCTCTTTAACTGGCTAAAACCATATAAAATGTTTTATCGCCAATCAATACTAATTTTTTGCAGATTAAGATAAAATCCGGTACTGTTAAAGAACATGCAGCAGGGGACCTGTTATATGATGAAAATCGAAATTGTTCCTTACCTTGAACATTGCGTTGAGAACATCGCCAGAAGAAGACATGCTGAGCTTGCCAGGAGGCTTATCGCCGGTGAACCCGGTGGAGAGGAAACAGAAAAAGAACTGGAACTGCTGCGGATGTTTCTGGAAACAGCAGATTTTGGCAAGCTGAGGTCTGAATCCGAGAAACATCTGGTAAAAGGGGGAAATGTCCGGTTTTTACTTTGGTATGAAAACACATCGCTCAGGTTTGAAATGATTGTTGTTCCTGCGGACGGGCGTCAGCGGCTATGAAATTCAAAAAAAGAACATATAGAAACCCAAAGGAATTTTTTAAAGATTTGTGGTTTGCATTCAGGAACGGCAGCCGCCTGAAATTTGTTACGGTAAGAGGTCTGATATCGCCTTCTTTCAGAGAAAGACTTATGCTGGCTGTTACCGGCGTCAACGGCTGTCGTTATTGTTCCTACTTTCATACAAATCAAGCCCTGAAAAGCGGGATCAAAACGGAAGAGATAAAAAAATTGTTGTCAGGCGATATTGCCGGCTGCCCGGAAGATGAAGCCGTAGCCGTAATCTATGCGCAGCACTGGGCTGAATCCAACGCTCATCCGGACCCTGAAGCTGTACTGAGGTTAGAGCAAACATACGGCACAGAAAGAACTGAAGCTATTCAACTTATGCTGCGAATGATCCGTCTCGGCAACCTGTCGGGTAATTCACTGGACTACCTCTTATACCGCATCACGTTCGGCAAATGGCAGGGATAAGAGCTGTGAATTTATTAACTCTGTAATTCGCTTGCTTTTTCTCCGGCGATTAAGGCCGCTCCAAAGGCGTTGATAAATTGCGGGTGGGGAGGTACCAGTAGACGGATTCCCTGTTCCTCGATTCTTTTCACCAGTCCGATATTCAGCCCTCCACCTCCACTGATAGCGCAGGGTTGTTCCAGCCCCACCTTGTCAATGAGTGTAATAATCCTGTCTGCCAGAGCCTTATGTACGCCAGCCAGGATATCCTCTCTGGGTATCCCTTCAGCCACACGGGATATCGCCTCAGACTCTCCAAACACCGCACATCCGGTCGTAAAAGTTACCGGGTTCTTAGATGTCAGTGATAGAGGCCCTATATCATTCAGCTCCATTTGTAGCACTTTGGCGATGACCGTTAGAAAATAACCGCTGCCGCTGGCACATATCTCACCAGACGCAAAGTCGATAATCTGTCCGTTCTGGCTGAGCTTTATTACCTGGCTTGACTGCTGCTGCACATCTATGACTGTCTTTACATCCGGAAAAACATGGCGTATTCCCCTGGCGCAGCATTTATAATCGTAAATCTCAAGATTGCCAAAGGGGATAATGCCTGCTCCATGACCGGTAGTTACCGTAAAAGCGATGTCACCAGAAGATAAGCCGTTTCCAGCCAGCAGTTGTTCGCGCAGCTTCTGAGCAACCAGCCGGTAGTTAACGCCTGACAGCAGAAGTTGAAAAGCTACGATTTCACCATCTTTAACCAGGGCTCCTTTGCTGGCCGAGGAGCCTATATCAATTCCCATAACCCAGGTCATAACAGTATTCCTCTATGAAAAAAATTTCGCCTCGTTTAACCGTCTTTCTGTTCTTAATACAGGCTTTCCCTGAGCTTTTTCTTTAAGCACAATTTCCTTACCTAATAAAGCTGCTCCCAGTGCCCCGCTCATCAGCGGCTCTTCCGGTACCATTACTTTACAACCCAGGTTGGCTTCTAGAGCTTTGACCACGCCGATGTTCTGGGCTACCCCTCCGGTAAAGACAACATCCGGCTCTATTTTCAGCCTACCCACCATCTTGGCTACCCTGCTGGCGATTGCGTCATGTATTCCAGCCACGATGTCTTCAAGGGGCAATCCCTCGGAGAGACGGTTTACCACTTCCTGCTGCGCAAAAACCGTACAGGTACTGCTGATTGAGACTTTTTGACTGGATTTCAGAGAAATACTCCCCAGATCCTCAGTTTTAAGGCCAAGAGTATCGGCGATTATTTCAAGAAATCTCCCTGTGCCGGCAGCGCACCTGTCGTTCATAACAAAGTCAATCAGTTTACCCCCCTTGATCTTCAGCCCTTTAGAGTCCTGACCACCGATATCTATCGCCAGCCTGACATTGGGGAATTGACTGAACACACCCCTGGCATGGCAGGTCAATTCGGTAATCTGTCTGTCTGCGAAAGGGACTACCATTCGCCCGTAGCCCGTGGCTACCACAAATTCCAGATCCTCAAAGGAGATATCTGCTATTTTCAAGGCGCTTTCCATAACTTTATTAGCCAGACGGCGGTGTTCAGGACCGGTTTGATTCACCACACTGGCACATACTCTGTCATCACCATCTACTATTACGGCCTTGGTCATAGATGAACCAAGGTCAATCCCTCCAAAATACTGTTTTGTATTCATCATATAAAACCTTTAATTTTCTACTTTAACGGTAGAATATCCCTCATATCGATATTTACCTGTTTTTTCATACCTTATCTTCTTCCCCAGCAATGAACTACTTTAACAAGTTGATGATATAATAAGGTATTCCGTCCTGTTTTTACAAATGATAGCATGAAAAAAAACAGAAGGAGACGCAACATGGTTGTATTTTCAGTTACCTTACCGGACGAAAAATTTCTGGAGGCTGCCATAGGGCTAAAAAAGATTGTAATCCTGGGGTGTTCGGTTTGCGCCAATAATAGCATCGCTTATGAGAAGGGTTATCCACTGAGCAAAATGCCGGAGGACAGAACCGCAAAACACATCATGCCTTCTCCGGTAGCCGTAGTCGAGGAAGCGAACCGTCTCAAGGCACTTCTGGCTGATGTCGTTGAAGATATAACGGTTGATATAGTCCCCGGTTTTTGCATAATGAGCGAAGGAGGTGCCCATGGTCACCTGGGCGGAATTAAAACATATCCGGATGCCGAGGCTGTGGTTGCTCTGTGCTGTGTGGGTGGAGTAGCCGGACTGAAGATGCGTTTTGGAGATTCCCTGAAAATTATACCGGCCATGAAGACAGAGGGAATAATCGTTGCGCACATGGTAAACGATCCTGAAAAAGGCGTCACCAGAATAGACAAAAACAAGTCAAAAATTGTACGCAATTTCAAGTAAACCGGCATCGCACTGAGACGCCGCCCGCTAAAGTTGGAAACGG
>CAYLVC010000192.1:0-6202 GCA_964387005.1 uncultured Dehalococcoidales bacterium
CCGACGCCGCCGCCGGGCAGGATACCTTCTTCTACTGCCGCCTTGGTGGCTGAAAGGGCGTCTTCAACTCTGTGTTTCTTTTCTTTCAGCTCGGTTTCGGTAGCTGCTCCGACTTTGATGACGGCTACACCACCGGCCAGTTTGGCCTGTCTTTCCTGAAGCTTCTCACGATCAAAATCGGAGGTGCTCTCGGCAATCTGGGCTTTGATCTGCTTGATCCTGGCCTGGATGGCGGACTCGTCGCCTTTGCCTTCGACTACTGTGGTGTTATCTTTGTCGCTGGAAACCCGGCGCGCTCTGCCCAGATCTTCAACGGTAACGGAATCCAGCTTGCGTCCGACTTCTTCAGAGATAACCTTGCCGCCGGTAAGAATGGACAGGTCTTCCAGCATGGCTTTTCTTCTGTCGCCGAATCCCGGGGCTTTGAGGGCCAGGACATTCAGTGTGCCACGCAGTTTGTTGACAACCAGGGTGGCCAGGGCTTCGCCTTCAACATCTTCTGCCACGATAACCAGGTTCTTGGATACCTGAAGGATCTTCTCAAGAGCGGGCAGGATATCGGCTATGGCTGAAATCTTCTTGTCCGTGATCAGGATGTAGGGGTCTTCGATAACCGCTTCCATGCGTTCGGCATTGGTGACAAAATATGGGCTGATATAGCCGCGGTCGAATTGCATACCTTCAACAAATTCGGTCTCATACTGGGTTCCCTTGGACTCTTCAACGGTGATGACGCCGTCTTTGCCTACTTTTTCCATAACGTCTGCAATCAGGTTGCCGATTTCGCTGTCTTTGGCGGTGATAGTGCCAACCTGGGCGATCTGTTCTTTGCCTTTGACTTCAGTGGAAGCGCCCTTGAGTTGTTCAATAATGGCTTTGGTGGCCTTTTCGATACCCCTCTTGATGGCCATATTGTCTGCGCCGGCGGCGATATTCTTAAAACCGCCAGTGACCAGGGCATGAGCCAGAACGGTGGAAGTGGTTGTGCCATCACCCACGGCATCATTGGTCTTGGTGGCAGCTTCTTTAACAAGAGCCGCGCCCATATTTTCGAATGGATCGGGAAGCTCAATTTCTTTGGCGATGGTAACGCCGTCATCAACTACCTGGGGTGCTCCCCATTTCTTGTCCAGGGCGACTGCATGGCCTTTGGGGCCCAGAGTTACTTTAACTGCATCTGTGAGGGTGTCAATGCCTTTCTTCAGGGAATGCCTGACATCTTCACCGAAGATAATCTGTTTTGCCATATTTAATCTTCTCCTTAATTAATAGTTAATTATGCTTTTTTAGCCAGGATATCGCTCTCGCGCAGGATGATCATCTCGACATCATCTACTTTAATTTCCGAGCCGCCGTACTTGGAATAAATAACCTTGTCGCCGACTTTCAGGTCCAGAGGTATGCGTTTCCCGTCGTCGGTCATGCGCCCGGGCCCTACAGCTACCACTTCACCTTCCTGGGGTTTTTCTTTGGCTGTATCAGGCAAGATAATGCCGCTCCTGGTTTTCTCCTCTTTCTCCATGGGCTTGACGACCAAACGGTCTCCCAACGGTTGTAGTTTTACCGTCATTCTTTATCCTCCTCGAATTTATTACTATTTATTTTTTGAAATATTTAGCAGTCTAACCACTCGACTGCTAAATATATAATAGCGCAGTTATTTTTATCGTGCAAATTTATTAAAAAGAAATTACAGGAAGTAACGTGGAAAAATGGATAAAATCAGCCAATATTAAAGCTTCTGAATCCTCACAAGGGCTCTAAAATTGAAGAATTGACGATTTTTGATGTTTTTGTATCAGCATTATTCCTTTTTCTGTTGGGGCGCAGGCTTTTGACGCCTTAATCCTGAATCGTGTAAAATCGGCTTATGCCTGGAAAATATCAGACAGGACAACCGAAATGGGATAAAGAGCGTATCCAGGCCCTACGCCAGCATCTGGGACTCACCCAGCAGGAAATGGCGGCAGAGCTGGGCACCCGTCAGCAGACTATCAGCGAATGGGAAACCGGGTTGTACCAGCCCAGAGGGGCTTCGGCCACACTACTTTATATCATCGCTGAAAGGGCCGGATTCAAGTACGGAGAAGGACCTGAAATGAGGCCCGATTTCAGGCCTTGACAAATACACGTTAACGTGTAAAAATCAGGCAATCATCACTGATTCATCAAACATAGTAATTTGACAGAGGATTGTATTAGGCAAAAAATACACGGTAACGTGTATAATATTATTAAGATTTCGACAATGGCAGTAATTTCAAGATTCAGGGGCTAAAGCGTATCAGTATTCAGTTGCTGAAAAACAACGGTCTGAAAAGCAATAATTCAGGAAAAAACAATTATGAAAGCTAAAAAAGAAAAGCCCGTTCCCGAAAAAGAAGTGGTGGGGATGTGGCGGAAACAGGTACGCTGTCAGAACAGGGTCACAGGCACATCCGGGGAAGCGCTGGAGGTAGTGTACCCGGGGCGTCTGAACGACAGCCGGGGAGGGGATTTCAGGGATGCTGTGATTTCAGCCGGAAGCAATGTCCAGTACGGCAACATCGAAATTCATACCCGGACGAGCGGCTGGAAGGCTCACGGCCATCAGAATGATCCGCATTACAATCAGGTGGTGCTTCACGTAGCCATGGAAAAGGACACCGTGGGGGAGACAACGAGGCAGGATGGAAAAGTTATTCCTACAATAATATTAAACAGGGCTCTGCTGCGGGAGAAAAAGAAATATTCCTCCGGACAGCCGTCACCCTGCCGGACGGGTAAAACGAAAAGGCAGGCAGGAGAA
This sequence comes from uncultured Dehalococcoidales bacterium, assembly GCA_964387005.1. Classification (GTDB taxonomy): domain Bacteria; phylum Chloroflexota; class Dehalococcoidia; order Dehalococcoidales; family UBA3254; genus CAYLVC01. The sequence continues at coordinate 2,789 of CAYLVC010000192.1, forward strand.
ATCCTCGAGTTGCTTGAAAGAGCCGGAATGGAACGTTTTCGGCTTAAAGCCATGCGTTTCAATCAGGAACTGGCGGAGGCTGATGAAGGCCAGAGCCTTTACCTGGGAGTGATGGAAGCCCTGGGTTACAGCCAGAACAGCCGTCAATTTTTGCGCCTGGGCCGTTTGTTGCCTGTTTCAAGGGCCGAGAGCTTTATCAGGAAAGGAAACGAGGAGCGCTCTTTGAGGATATTACAGGCGGTATTATTGGGCACCGCCGGTCTGCTGCCTTCCCAGTGTGGATGGTCTTCCAGCCAAGACGAAAGCATCCGGGGCATGGAAAGGATATGGGGGGGTATGAGCGGCAACCCTGCTATGTCCGGGCATGAATGGGAATTTTTCAGGGTGCGTCCGGGTAATTCTCCGGTCCGGCGTATTGTCTCATTGAGCCGTCTAATTCTACGCTTTCAGGCCAGAGGCTGGCAACATTCACTTGAGGAACTGATGCTCGGTATGCGGTCCAACCAGGACTTTGAGGCCGTTGAAACTGCCCTGATGGTTAAGGGGGATGACAAGACAGACGGCTGCCTCATCCCTGGTCAGTTTCTTGAAAAAAGCAGCGGGTTGACTCTTCTGGGCAGGGAACGGGCCAGGGACATAGTTATTAATGTACTTATGCCTTATATGCAGTTTCGTGCCGGGTGCGGGAGTTCGAAATTTTCTTCTGATCTGACTGACAAACTGTTTCACCTGTATCCCCGTTGTGAGTCCAATTCGATAGAAAGACACATGCGGGAACAACTGGGACTGGCAGCCGGGCAGATAAAAACAGCCTGTCTTCAGCAGGGTATGATACATATCTACCGGCAATACTGTATCCGCGGAAAATGCCGGGAATGCCGGCTGGGCAGTACACAGGGCTGAAACAGCTGTAATTAATGATGCCTGACCGGTATGAATGTCAACCCTCCGTAAAGAAAGCTTACGAAGACGTCTGACGATATAGACAATTGAGATATTCTGCCATATTATATTAATAATATGTTTCTCAAACTGGCTAAAGTTACCGCGAAATATAAATTAGCTGTCACTCTTTTCTGGGTTGCTCTGGCTGTGGCCCTGGTTGTTTTTGCCCCCAGGCTTTCAGAGGTTGGTGTGACCGATGATTCCCAGTTTTTGCCTCTTAACACGGAGTCCAGGCAAGCTGACAATCTACTAAAGGAGAAATTCTCCGGTTATAGTCCGGAGGCGCCCGGTTCGGCGCTGGTAGTGATATATAACCCCGATGGACTCAGCGAAACCAATATGCAGGAAGCCCGGGATTTGAATGACTGGCTGCTTTCGTCCGGGGCTCCCGCTAATGTCAGCGGAGTGGTTTCCGTTTTCCAGAATGAATTGCTGCGTTCAACCCTGATAAGCAGCGATAAGACCGTTATGCTGCTCAACATCGATCTTTCGACAGCTTCGGCCAGCGCCCCGTCCAGAGAAGTAGTTGACCGCACCAGGCAATATATCCAGGACAAGAATTATTCAGTCAGTATGTACGTTACCGGCTCTGCGGGTGTATTTACGGATGCACTGAAATCCATCCAGAATACGATAGACAAGGCCACCCTGGTTACCGTTCTGCTGGTGGTGGTGCTTTTGCTGTTGATATACCGTTCGCCTGTGGCCATTCTGGTTCCGTTAGTCACCATCGGGATAAGCTACCTGGTCGCCCGGGGTGCGGCCGGTTTTATTGCAGTTTCCGGAGCTACTGTTTCGAGCCTGGTGGACGCTTACCTGGTTGTCACGATCTTCGGTATCGGTACGGATTACTGTCTTTTCATGGTATCCCGATTCAAAGAAGAGATCATGCAGAACAACCAGAAAACAGCGGTTGAACTGGTTATGAAACGCATCGGACCGGTGATCCTGGCCAGTGCAATCACGGTTGTAGTGGCCCTGCTTTGCCTGGGAATATCCCGCTTTGGAATGAACCGGACCTCTGGCTATATACTGGCATTGGGGGTGGCAATCACCCTGCTGGCAGGACTGACCCTGACTCCTGCCTTAATTTCCTTTTTCGGACGAAATCTGCTGTGGCCTGGAAGGCTCAAACAGAATAAAAGAAATACTCCCGGCCTATGGCGGCGTGTCGGGGAGAATATCGTGCGCCGGCCGCTGGTATTGATAATTATCATCGTAATTGTGCTGGCGTTACCCTGCCTGGCCTTGCCCAATATCCGCTATTCGGCGGATACACTGAGCCAGATGCCCAAAGAGATGGGGTCGGTACAGGGTTTCAGAATATTCAGAGAGCATTTCTCTACGGGCGCCCTTTATCCTGTGAATGTACTGGTAGAATATCCCCGGGGTAACCTGGCAGACCCGGCTGCGCTTGAGGAGATAGGGAAAACGGCAGCAGCGCTAAAGGCAGTGAATGGCGTGTCCAGGGTAAGCTATGTTTCGACGCCTGCCGGGCAGCTGGCAGCCTTAAGCCGGCAGATACATGCGGTTAATCAAAACCTTAGTCCGGCTCTCCTCGCCCAGCTGTCATCTTTTCAATCCATGGAACAGGAATTCATCAGCCTGGGAGTGCAATATCCCGGGATAACGCTGAGTCCCAATTTCCACATGGTGGAAGCCGGTATGTCGCAGATCTCTGATCTGGTAAAAAAAGTTCAGCTATCCGCAGCGCCCAATACCCTGGCTGTGCTGGAGCAGCTAAAACCCCTGATTGAGAATATTTCACTGGGACTGGAAGGCCTGTCGGCAGAGTTCAATCTGCAGGTAGACTCCCCGTTTACCCGCTGGTTGGAAGCCAGCTACTTTTCAGAGGATAAATCTTTCACCAGGCTGGAAGTAATATTCAGCACGGACCCATATTCGGCTGAAAGCGTTGCCACCATCGGGCAGATCAGGGAAGAGTTGATAAAGGTGCAGGCAGGTTCCAGTCTGGAGGGAATGAGGTCTTATACCGGGGGGACGAGCGCAGATCTGGCGGACATTATGGCCGTTAATGACAGCGATTTTTTGCGTGTTCTGTTATTAGCCATCGTGGGGATTCTGCTGGTGACGGCCATCTTGCTGCGCAGCATTATAGCCCCTCTTTACATGATTCTGACGGTACTTTTCAATTTCGGAGCTACCCTGGGTATTTCAACCTGGCTTTTACTGGATGTACTTGGGCAGAACGCCATGATTTATATGCTGCCGATTTTCGTTTTTGTGATGCTGGTGGCGGTGGGTTCGGACTACAATATATTTCTTGTCTCACGCATCAAAGAAGAAGCCCGGCGGAAACCCTTGAAAGAGGCTATTTGCGAGGCAGTGGCCAACACCGGGGGGGTGATCACCTCCTGCGGCATAATCCTGACGGGAACATTTTTCACACTGACAACTGCTTCGCTGCAAATGGTCTCACAGGTGGGTGCTGCGATCGGCATAGGGGTA
>CAYLVC010000193.1:0-1907 GCA_964387005.1 uncultured Dehalococcoidales bacterium
CGACCGACAATATCACCATGATTACCGAGACTACTTTAATCCAGATGGACATAATAGTCATACCTCCCGGATCTTACTGACCGGCGCGCCCCCGGACTTCATCTATGCATAATTCGGAATACCGGTAACAATTATTACTGTTATTTCACCAGCAACCTGGCGTTGGCCGTATAGATTTTGATTTCCAGTGGAACGTCTTCCCACGATCTCTTCAATACCAGGGCAAAAGCACTGATGCCCTGTTTAATTGCTTTGAATTTGAAGGTGCGGCTGCCGCCTCCACCGATAAGGCCGGTTGAAGACTTTGAGTAATCGCTGGAGACCTGTTCAAGATAGGCGGGGTCAAGGACAGCTTCCCAGGTATAGCCGGTGGTAGGGTTTTCCTCCAGTACCAGAGTAAACTCTTCTCCGACATTGGTCTCTTTACTGCCCTCTGTAGTAATGGTGCCGCCGACAGGCTGATCGATGGCGATAAGATAGACCTCGACCTCCCTGGGTATTTCGTCACCCGAACGCTGCAAGAGCAGGGTAACAGGAGTCAGGCCTTTCTTCAGTGCATTGAACTTGAAGGAACGGCTGCCGCCGCTGCCGATCGCCGAGGGCGAAGCCTGGGCGTAGTCACTGGCGGTCTGTTCAATATATGAGCCGTCAAAACTGGCTTTCCAGGTATAACCTGTGGTGGGGTTTTCGTTGAGGACGAGAGAGAACTCCTTACCGGCTGAGACCTGTTTGGTGCCGCCGATTTTGCTTACCCAGTATGGAGTACTTTTTTCCGGGTGACTACCGACCATGGGGCTGGTCGGAGAGGTGGTTGTTGTCGCCGCTGCCGACCCGGGGGTGCAGCCGGCGAGGGCCAGCAGGCTGATTGCCAGGATGGAAAATAATACGACAAGATAACCTTTTTGTTTAAACATGTTGCCTCCTAAAAATATAGTTATTGGTTAGTCCCGCAGGAGAAGAAGGCGGATTGGTCTTTGGCAAGTCCGCCTGTGTCTTTCCATTGTTCCTTTACTGTCCTCTATATCACCCGTTAACCTTTTGGCTGCCGTTGTTTTGTGCAGCAAAATACCTTTAAGCAGGCCGGAATAAGGAGAACTTAAGATAAGTATAGAGACGGTTGAGATTGAATGCACTGTCTATGTAAGTAGTCTTTTGAAAAGAAAAAGTACAGTCTTTCAGGGTGATCGACTGTACTTACGGACAGTGCGGGATAGCCAAAAAGCAGGATTACTTATTTTCGGAGGGTGTCTTTTTCCGGGCAGCATAGCTGATCGCCTGAGCCCGGTTTTCCAGGTGCAGTATATCCAGTATGCGTTCTATATGATATTTGATAGTGCGCTCGCTAAGCAGCAGAATGCTGCCTATTTCTTTATAGGTTTTCCCCTCTGCCATCAGGTTAAGGATCTCCGTCTGCTGCTCTGTCAACTGCTCTGTTTTTTTCTCCTGCCGGGAGGAGCTTTCTCCGGTTTCAACCTTCTTGCGGGCGAATTCACCCAGCAGCCGGGCTGCCAGACCGGGAGACAAAGGGGCTTCGCCCTTTTCCAGGTCGTGAAGCAGGGAAACAAGCTCTTCAGCTTTCAGGTTTTTCAGCAGGTAGCCGGATGCACCTCTTTTAATGGCTTCAAACAAAGTGCTGTCGTTATTAAAGGTGGTGAGCATTACAATTTTCACCTGGGGCATTTCGGACTTTATGGGCTGAATTGCATCCAGTCCACTGCAGACCGGCATGGCGATATCCATCAGTATAACATCCGGTTTCAGTTTTCTGGCTACAATCAGAGCCTCATTGCCATTGCCGGCAGTGCCTGCCACTTCAATATTGTGGGCTTCCAACAGGTTTTGCAGTCCTTCCAAAAAAAGCGGATGGTCATCTACCAGCAATACCTTTATTGTCATTTTCATTTACC
>CAYLVC010000193.1:2007-3122 GCA_964387005.1 uncultured Dehalococcoidales bacterium
CTGTCCAGGAGAGGCAGGCAGGATATTTCATAAATAGTACCTGAAGCTCCATCTGGCAGAACCAGTTCTCCGGGCAGTTTTCCCTGGGTATGTCCGATGTCCGCCAGCAGGGGGAAGCCTTTAAAAAAGGCGACGGCCGGCTGTCCGATAGGGTCCTCTGGGAGGCTGCTGAAAATGGTCCTGGCCGCCAGGTTCATATCCACGATCCTGTTTCGGGTATCCAGCACAACCAGTCCATCCGACATATTTTCGAGAATATCATCTCTGGCTACGGGAGTAATATCAAAAAGCCGGAAGCGGAATATGCCCCAGGCGATGATGAGCCCGGATATGCCGGTCATGGCCGAGGTAAGGTCATAAAAGGTAAAAGGGTAGATGCCGAATATCAGGAGAATATTGGGGACGTGAATCAAAGCCAGGCCGATGAACAGCGCCAGTGATTGCTGGCGGTACAGAGCGGCTTTCCTGCGCAAAGATATCAAGAGGAGAACCAGAGACAAGGCGTTGAGAAGATAGCTGTAAATGGAGATAGCGGCAAAACCTGGACCCCAGGTTTTTTCTACATCGAGAAAGAGCCCGTTGTTTACCAGGCGGATATTTTGCCACATCAGGCCGTGAAGATCATTGGTCCAGGCCAGGACTACCGCTGCTGCCGGCAGTATCAAAAGGGCCAGAATAACAGGCCGGGTAACCCGGCTGTCACGGCGGATGAAACGAAAGACCATGATCAACCATATCACCGGCGCCGAGGTATAAGCTATTGCCTGGAAATAGGTCCAGAACAGTTTTGTCGCCAAATCGGTGCCGGACATTTCCAGGACGTAACCTGCCGACCAGAATGCGGTGACCAGCATGCAAAGGCCGAAAGGAAATGCTCCGGTTATGTTCCGGTGTTTGATGGCATATACCGCCAGGGACAAAGTAACGGCAGCAGAGACTACCAGAGGCCACATATAGGGCACATATTGATAATGCAATCTTTTGTCCTGACTGTTAATTGAAACCTGCTTCAGTATATCAGAGCAAATACGATTTTACACAGGGATGACTAACATCCTTTCGAAGGTGATAATACATCAATACCTGCCGCTCCGTCAAAATATATTAAAGTAGAG
>CAYLVC010000193.1:3222-6170 GCA_964387005.1 uncultured Dehalococcoidales bacterium
AAAAACAGGGAGAGAGAGATGAAAACAGACAAAATCAAATCATCCTGTCCTGCATTATGGCTGGTTGCCAGTTCAGCAGTGACAGTTCTGGTCCTGTTGGTCTGCTTCATGCCTGTCCTGACGCAGGCTGACGGCACCGGGCCCATGGGTATGGTGGCCGACAGTTCCGGAAAGGTCCATGTTTTTGATGCCGGAACAAATACCGTGATTGGTACTGTCACACTCCCTGTTGAAGGGGATTTTGTGGTAGGCGATTGCGCTATCACTCCGGACGGGTCTCTCGGATTAGTAGCCGATTATTGTTACAATCTCTGGGTAATAGACCTGTTGCAGTCTCCTCCCGCCCTGGCCGCCGGTACCAATCCGGTCCTGATTTCCAACCCGGGTGAAGATCTGGCAATTACTCCTGATGGAAAATATGCGATTGCAGCCGATGGCAGTGGCGGAGATAGTATTCCCATTTCACTGATCAATATTGCAGCAAGGCAAGAGGTTGATACGCTGAGTTTGGCCGACAACCACAATTCAGTTGACGTCCTCAATGATGGTTCGATACTGGTTACATCCTGGGATTCTTCCAGCCTGTATCGGTTGATACTCCCGGGCGGTTTTGTGCTTATTCCCACAGGAGAGAAACTGGCGGTTGACTATCCCGTTAATGTCGTTGGCTCTCCCACCTCCGGTTCTGGTTTTATTACGGGGTATTATGATATAGTGAGTTTCCTGGTCCCCGGTCTTCAGGAAGTAGATACTCGCACTCTTCCCGGAGAGGGTATTTGTGGCGTAATGCACCCTGAAGGCAATAAAATATATGTAAGGACCTGCGATTATGAGGGTACCAACAGCTTCGTAGTTGCTTACAGCTTTAACTCGGCAACAGGCGAATTGGGTATCGATCCTTTGTTCACAATCCCCGTAACACAGTGCATAGCCTATTTCGGAATAGACCAGATGGCCATAACGCCCGACGGCACTCGTTTGTATGTTTCCGAAGCTGGCCTTCTGAATGTCTATGATGCTGACACCGGTGAACAGCTTGATTCTATCTCCGCCAAGGTTTTCGATTCCTTGACCGGGGTCTGTTTTCAACCGGAAATGGTCCCCGAAAGAATACCTGTGAAAGCGGTGGGCGGTGAATTGAGGGATTGTGGCAAGAGCAGCCTGACAGCCGGCCTGGTTATCATCCCGGTGGCTTGCCTTGTATGGGCCATTCTGGCTGTCAAATTAGCAGGCAGGAAGACCGGGGTTTAGATTTATCGGAGAATTATGACAACATCATTGACAACACTCGTTTGCCGGGAAACGGACGATTTTCAAGCCAGGCTTTTTCCCCCAACCAGATGACCCGCCTGTGTAGAAATTGTTCAGGTATCGCTAACCTGGCAAACGGCAGGGGATAGCGCCTGTTTATTTTTTTCAATGCCAGATACAGGCTCACTGGACCTGTCCAGCCGGTGGATACATAATCAAGGCTGCTATCCTTATCACCATCCCGGATTGATTGTCTTTGCCGCAATTGGTACAAAATGAAATCTTTGATTTCCCCCCTTTAACTGGTTTTTAAAGGCTCAACTTCAGGATCATGTCCTGCTTGTATGTCCGATAGCGAAAAACCAATAACCTCAATTCCCTTTATTCTCCGGTTTACCCAGGACCAGGATTTCCCTCTCGATGTTAAAGTCTGTCATCAGCCTCCGGGCGATAACCGCTTTTAGCTTCCAGCGCAAGCTGCTGTGAGCCGAGACAGCCGTCTGGGGAGCTTCGGGAGGTATGTGTAAAGAAAATTCAAATGAGGGAGACTCATACTGATCGAACGAGGTCGCACCGGCGACTTCATTTCTCGTTACAACCTCAGTGGAACTCCGGGCTCCTGCATCCTCGATCTGCACCAGTTCCAACCGTATACCCTGTACATTCATCCTGTCTTTTATCTGGAGCGTTAAACGACCGATCAGTATATCTCCCGGTGAGGCGGTGGGACACACATCCAGATTAACCGAGAAGTTTTTAAGTTCCTCATAGCCGTAGACCGGCCCCGGGCTGTCTTGAGGGGATGCATTCAAGACAATCAGCGGTACTTCCTGTGACCTGTCCGGCCTTTTGGGGACATCCAGTACAGCCTTGATTTTCCACTGGATGTTTACCAGTTTGCCCCGGCAGGTCGGCGGGGCTTCGTCAGGTATTTGCATGGAAGTATTCCAGCGTTGCGCTACCCCTGTATGAAGAACAGGCTGTTCTGCAAGCGTTGCATTGATACTGGCGATGGTTCCGGTCTTTTTCATGATCCGGGTAGTGGTATTGCCTTTAGAGTCCCGGCTGGTTTGACGCACGTAAAAGGTCTCTTCTCCCACTAGCTCAGCCCGTAGCGCTCTTGGGGTTATTTCTTCCCGGGGCGTGACCCGGATTTCCACGGGCAATTGAGTACCGGGTAAAACCCGCTTTTCAGAGTTGATTTCAATATCCGCTTCCGGTTTGGAAAGAAACTTAAACATCTGACGATATCACCTCCATTTTTCATTAGCTCGAAGACGGTGATCTTCGAAAGAATAGTGCAATTCACATCCTGTCCTCTCCCGTAATATTTCTCCTTGTATAAATCATACTACGGCAGTTCCTGCCTTGTGTACAGTCTCCACTTTATCCGCCGACTCCATATCCCATAATGATGAACCCTGTATTAAGAGTGAGTTGGGAATCTCCCATCTATTGATTTTTGCCAGATAGGATTAATGGTCATATACTTATAGCGACAACAAGGCTGAACATCCGGATAAGCCGGAATGCGTCCGGGTTTTTCGATAGATACAAAAATAAGAATAGCTAAAAGTTTTAAAGAATGGAACGTTTTGACCCAAACCTGCATCTTATTTATAGAGGGTTATTGACAAGGAGTTTTCTGGTTGAATAAATCGGAAGAAGAAGCGTTCATTTGTCGTTGCCAGGCCGGA
>CAYLVC010000194.1:0-6163 GCA_964387005.1 uncultured Dehalococcoidales bacterium
TTTTTGTTCATAGCTGGTTTCTGCCTTGATGTCTAAAATATATGATTTACAAGATCGCATGTCAATCAAATTAAAACCAGGAAGAGATTAGAAAACCCAGCATAACCAGCACGATGACTATCTTGACAAGCATTCCCAGGACTAAAATGATGATGGTACCGATGCCTATTTTTAACGCCGGAACGGGTTTCTTGCCTCCCAACAACTCTCCCAGAATAGTCCCCAGAAAGGGGCCAATTATAATTCCCCATAACCCGAATAAAAATATACCGGACAACGATCCGAAAGTCGCACCCAGGACACCCCATTTCCCGGCTTTATATTTACTGCCACCCAGCATCGGAGCGAAAAAATCAAGGGCGATAGTCAATAACATAACAACAAAAAAGATAACCACAACAGCGATGGAGATCCTTTCAAAACCGGTGCCGATAGCAAATATGAACAGCCCCAGCCAGGCTATCGGGACTCCGCCGGGTATGATAGGGAAAACCAGGCCGGTCAGTCCAACCAGTATCAGTAAAACACTGACTATGGCAAAAATTACAGTATGCATAAAACCTTCCAAAAGCTCCTCGGAGAATTATCAACGGGCCTCCGGAAACCTGAGAAAATTTCACCGGTGAATGCCATAATAAAGCGAAGAGGGTTTAATGTCAATCTTCAAAGGCCGTTATTTATGAGAATACCGGCAGTAAACTGTCTGCCTCGGTGTGTGGTAATTACGGCAAATGATTTATTACTGGCTATCCGGAACCTCCCCCTCCCCCACCACTGCCTCCTCCTCCGCCGCTGCCGCCGGAACCACCGGAACCACCGGAAAAACTGTTGTGAATTGTACCTGTCATGCTTTTAAAAGCACCGGCTATAGAACTGAGCGACCCTGCCCCTGATACCCCACCTGCCAGGCTATGTCCCTCAGTGCCGGTATGAAACCAAACGGGAGCCTCCGCTCCGGATTCCGCAAACATCTTGACCCAGGAATTAAGCAAGCCGAAGATGGCGGCATACGGCAGATAGCTGTCCCAGAGATTGAGGTTTTTAGACGCCAGCTGGCGGTCAGCCGAAGATTGTTTTAGATATCTGCCGAAAGCCTTCCATTCGACACATTTACGCCAACCTTTTTCAGTGTACTTTACCAATCGAGAAGCGAGCGCCAAGGCAACGACACCCAGGATGCACATCACGGCAAAAGGAACAAAAACAAATTCAGCCCATTGATAAAAAAGCATCGTGAGCACCGTTCCCAGGGCTATTCCGCCGAAAAGCATTATTATACCGGGAATGGTTAGAGCACGTTCAGAGCGGGATGGATCTTCCTTTATGAGCTCCTGGTGAATGGCTTCCGCTGTCACCTCTTTGTCAAATTTTTTAACAAGGCCGGTCAGACGTGTGCGTATCGCTGACAACCGAATACCTTCCTGGCTGGTGAGTTCCCGGGTAAGCATTCTTTCGAAATCATATAGCTCATTATCCCCCGTTTTTCTAAATATCAGGTCTTTAGCATTTCCGAACCATTTCTTCTCCTGTATTTGCTCGATATTGATGGCATGACGCCGGGCCAGATCGAATATGGTAGCTGCCATGGCAGATTCAGATGAATGGCTGCGCACCAGGAGCCTGACCAGGGCCGGAGGCAAACTGTCCGGAGGAGACATGAGGATTTTATCCACCTGGCCTTCCGGAATTGCTATTCTATCCCTGGCCAGTATCCTGCGAAACCACAAAAAAACAAAAACAGGCAGCACAACAATCGCCGCGGCCAGCAGGGCGAAATTCAGCCAGGGTTTCACATCATGTTCCCAGGCCTCTTTCCTTTCCACTCCCGGCTGCCAGGAAGGGGGTTCACCGGCCACCAGACCGTGCGGGAAACGGACTTTTATTTCAAGCTCCGCAGTGGGTGGAACGCTGTCCGTGATATAAACAATCGTACGATTATCCGTCATGCGTATTCTGGCAGGTGTTCCGTAACTGCCGGCATCTACTTCTTTTTCCTGAAGCGCTGTGGGAAGACGGACGGTTGTCCGAGAGTAGTTGACCGGAACGTCACGATCACCAAAAACAGCCTTCCAGTATAGTTCATCGGTGGTGGGACTCATCCGGATAACGCCAATGGCGGTATAATTGATAATAAAAGTGCGCGACCTTTTTTCGGTGGCAGGGAACCACCAGCCTATCCAGAAACGATTGTCCCCGGTCCAGGTGGTGAAAGCATATGTATCTCCACCTCTGGCACCGCCATTTTCCTGGCGGTCCTTAATCCATTCCCGGACGGCCGGATTGGCCGTATAGGACTGACCGTCCTCATTAATGGAGACATTGACAATACCATCCAGACGCTCCAGGGGTATCCAGCGGTAGGCGTAATGATAGGTGCCCTCCGAATAATTCAGAGTCTGCGATTCTGTTACATCCAGGGAAGCATCCGGCCGGATTTCAGCGTTTACCTCAATACTGTCATAGACATAGCCTGGAAGTCCGTCCGCACAGAGAGGCACCGTAAAAACACACATAATGGCGGAAAGCATAACAGCGGAAAGGCATAGATTAATCAACTTGTTTTTAATATTTTTCATAACGTCACCGGCCCGGTGTATCAATGGTTATATTCATTTATTCTAACCGGACAAGGAAATCCCAGAGGCGCCGAGTATTGATGAAATCAAGGATCATTTCAATCACACGTTACAACAATTATTCTCCGGGTGGAGCCGCAAAACGGGGAATCCTGACAGTGACTTGCGTACCCTGTTCCGGTCCTGACTTTATCTCTGTAGTCCCGTGTAACAACAGGGCCCTTTCATACATTCCAAGAACGCCCAACCTTCCCGTGTGGGCCAGGTTTTCCATTTTATCCGGCACCTTAAAACCCCTGCCGTTATCTGTCACAACAACCGTAATCGTTTCATTCCCAAATTCCAGCTTAACACTGGATACGGAGGCTTTAGCATGCCTTCTGATATTGTTCAGGGCTTCCTGAACAATCCTGAAAAGCAGCAACTGGGTTTCCACCGGCAAGCTCTGCTCCGAACCCAGGATCTTGACCCTGGTATCGATACCATGTTTTTTTACCATGTCCTCTGCCATCCACTCGATGGCAGCAACCAGTCCCAGGTCATCCAGTATGCGAGGCCTGAGGTCCTGGGCGCAACGTCTGATACTGTCCAATACAGCCACGGACTGGCCGTGTAACTCGTCGATGCTCTTTTTAAGAGGAAGAGCTAATTTGTGTTTGGTGTCTGAAGCGATCGCATCCAGTCGCTGGATAAGCAAAAGAAGATTTGACGAGGCGTCATCATGTAATTCCCGTGAAATGCTCTTCCTTTCTTCTTCCCTGGCCCTGATGATTCGCTGAACGTAAAAACGCATGTTTTCCTGAAGCTGCTTTTCTTCTGTAATATCCTGTAAAGTCTCTATAGCGCCTATGAATTCTCCCTTTTCATCTTTGACAGGACTGGCTGTAAGTCGAAGCCATTTGCCGCTGGCGCCCAGGTCCGAAAAGAAAGCATCGGCTTCATAAGCCCCTTCGATTAAAGGTGATTGTTTACAGTCGCCTGGATATTGCGCCTGGATTGCTGCGGCAGACGCCCCATCAACAACCATATCAGCCATAACCACGGTCCTTCTTTTATAGAACGCCCGCCATTGATCTTGAGTCCCGATTATTTCGCGGGCGGTTATTCCGGTAAGCGCTTCAAGAGCCAGGTTCCAGTGTGTTACCGTGTGTTCCTTATTAATGACAAAGGATGGAATAGGTGAACCATTGGTAATCTTGATGAGCAATTGCTCTGCCCGTTTTTCTTCGGTGACATCCCTGGCAAGATTTTGAAATCCCCTTACCTTTCCATCAATGATAACCGGGCTGGTAGACATCATATAAATACGTTTTGATCCATCTCTCCTGATGAAGCTCTGCTCGTAAGGCTGTTTAATTTGTTCGCCTTTCAGGAGTTTGCGCCGGACATCTCTGGCCAGAGCCATCGCCTCACGGCTGAGAGATACCGTCAAATCGAAACCTAAATATGCGGGAATAGTGTACCCGCTGAGCCTGCCGAAGGCCTGGTTAGCATCCAGCAATCTTCCCTCAACATCATGAATCCAGATAGCGTCGCTGGCATTTTCGAAGAGGTAGCGGTAGTCCTTTTCAGTTAAAAGGAATTGAGACTCCATCAGCCTTCTTCCTCCCGGGAAATATCCTGCAAACTGATGTACCCCTCTTTCAAACCCTTTACAATAGCATCGGTGCGGCAGCCTACCCCCATTTTATTAAATATGTTGGTCAGATGGGACTTGACCGTGCGCTCGCTAAGCGTGAGTGCCCTGGCAATATCTTTGTTGCTCATTCCTCTGGAAGCCAACCTTAAAATCTCAATCTCTCTTGAGCTGAGCAGTCCTTTTTCTTTATTGCCGTGGTCAGTTCCCTGAGAAAGGCTTACGACACGTTCCAGCAACTTGTGCGTCACTACCGGGTCAAGCACAGATTCACCGGAGCAAACCGCACGGATAGCGCCTATTATTTCGTTGCCCCGTGCGCTTTTCAACAGATAACCGGAGGCTCCGGCTTCAAGCAGTCCCAGAATATAGCGTATGTCACTATAGGCGGTAAGTATAAGAATTATAGTAGCAGGGTTTGCCTTTTTAATCTGCCTTGCGGCTTCAATGCCATTGAGCTTAGGCATAACTATATCCATTAGTACCACTGCCGGTTTAAGGTCGGTAACAAGTTTGACAGCTTCCTCTCCGTCACTGGCTTCACCGACTACATCGAGGTCCTTTTCACGCTCGAGCAGGTTGCGCATACCTTCTCTCAGTATAGCGTGATCATCCACCAGTAAAACCCTGATATTCATCAAGACCGGACCTTCTCTATATTCTATTTAGTCCAAAAACGTTACGTAAATTCTAATGCAAGAGTTGCGTTTTATCAAATATATGGTACTGAGGATTAATCATCAACTTCAGGAAAGTCTTAGTACTCCGGTATTAAGACCTAGTACCAGAAGACATTCAGAAATAGGGTATCCGGTCGGTGTATGTACAACCGGAAGGCGCTACCATAGAAGCATAAAAAGGAAAAGGAGACAAAACAATGGTACAAATGACAATCAGAAGGCGGCCTGCAGCCGCCGTTGAGGAAATTCCAAACAGGAGGGAAGCAATACTGGCAATATTAGCCAAAGCTGCCGATGATGCTGAATTCCTCTCCCGGCTGTGCGCAAACCCGGCTGAAGCACTTCACGGGTATTACCACCTGACTTCTGAAGAAGTGGCAGCGCTGGCCAGCGGCGACATAAAGAAAATCGAAGAATGGTGCGGCAAGCTGGACAAACGGCATGCCACCTGGCTGTGGTGCAGGTTAAGCCAGGAGAAATGGTGAAATTCAGCGGAGGGATGCGACCATGAAAGCCAAGAGGAGAATAAACCCCGAAACTACAACAATCGATTGTGAGAAGGGTACCGACAAACTAGACCTATTTACGAAGTTGATAAAGCCCCGTGAGGAAACAAAGGAGACCTCTACGCGGATTGAGCAAGCGCTTGAAAAAAACGTAAAAGCAGCTATCGCAGACGCTTACCCGGCTGGAATTATTGCGGAGAAAATTGAAGCGGCAGGGGTAACGAAAAGCAAGCAAAATACTTTGAGCACTATCCTTCTGGGTATTCTGGCCGGAGTCTTCATCGGCTTTGGAGCAATGCTGTGCACCGTGGCTACCACGCATAGCGGACTCGGCTTTGGATTAACAAAGCTTGTCGGAGGACTCACCTTCTGTATCGGACTTATCCTGGTGGTCATTGCAGGGGCTGAGCTTTTTACCGGCAACACCCTTATGATAATGAGCTGGATGAGCGGACGGATTAGATTCAGCAGTGTACTGCGCAACTGGGGAATAGTATACTTCGCCAACCTGGCAGGCGCTATCAGCCTGGTGGGGCTGATGTATTACACCAGCCAGTGGACGATGGATGGCAATGGAGCAGGAGCCAACGCCCTGCTGATTGCCAATAGCAAAGTAAACCTGACTTTTGGTTCGGCCTTAGTGCGAGGGATATTGTGCAACGCTCTCGTTTGCCTGGCGGTCTGGTTATGTTATGGCGCCCGCACTGTTACCGACAAAATAGTGGCGGTTATTTTCCCTGTTACGGCCTTTGTCGCTGCCGGTTT
>CAYLVC010000195.1:0-6107 GCA_964387005.1 uncultured Dehalococcoidales bacterium
GTTGACGGGTCGCTTACCAAGAGAATGGGCCCCGGATTTGCGGCTAAAGGCGGTGTGACAGCAGCCATGATGGCCGAAAAGGGCATTACCGGCGCAAAAAACTGTCTGGAGGGAGAATGCGGTCTTTTTCCCTTATACCACCAGGGCAAGTACAACCCGCAGGTATTGACGGACGGTCTGGGCAAGGTATTCAGAGGCATCAATGTGCAGGCTAAACCCTATCCCTGCTGCAAAGGGACTCATGAATTCGCGGACGTAACCCTGGCCATGGTCAACAAATATGATATCCAGGCGGAAGATGTCCAGGAAATCACCGTTTTCGCTCACGGGCAAGCCAATCTTGCCCTTCCGGTGGAAGTAAAAGGTCATCCGCGAAACCTGGTAGACTCCCAGTTCAGCATCCCCTGGGCGGTCGCTTCGGCCATCGCCAGAAATCGGGTGGGCAAAGGAGATTTTACCAACGAAGCCATACACAGCCGGGATATCCTGGACGTAGCCGCTAAAATCAAGGTGGATATGGAGCCGTCTTCCGAGGATGCAAAAGGACCCGGGCCGGTAAAAGTGAGCGTAAAAACGCAAAAAGGAGAGGTTTACTCAGGCAGATCGGAAGCCTCAAAGGACGGTGTACGCGAGCTTCCTCCCTTCAGCGTCTACGAAAGGAAATTCGAAGACTGCGCTTCTTATTCAATAAAAAAGTTATCCAGTGAAGCTATTCAGCAGGTCATTGAAAAGGTGGAAGGCCTGGAAAAAGTAGAAGATGTCAGGGAAATTATCCGGCTTTTAATCTAGGCGTACCGGAGAATTGAGGTTAATCGTCTATCTCGCGAGTGCGTTTTGTCAATCCTGGTTTGACATTTTGCAGGATGACCGGCTTCGTCTTAAAAAAACGAGGAGAGAATAATATTTTCTTCCGGTATTATTTCGCCGGGAATGAAAAGCTGAATGTGCTGCCTTTCCCCATTTGGCTGTTTACCCATATTTTCCCGCCGTGAGCTTCGATAATCAGCCTGGACACTGCCAGTCCAAGACCGATACCCGGTACTTTCTGGTCTTCAGACACCCTGTAATAGGGTTGAAATATGTTTTTCTGCTCTATGTCAGATATTCCAATGCCGTGATCAATTACTTCAACCAGCAAATTACCATCATCCAGTCTGGCCTTAATATCGACCGTTCCGTTTTCAAGGCTGTACTTGCCGGCATTCGAAAGGAGATTAACTAAAACCTGTTCTATGCGGGAGCGATCCAGGTTTATTTCAGGAATTTCTGAAGCAATCTGAAGGTTCAGCTTTTGTTTATAGACGGCCAGTACCGAAATGAAGCTTTCCCGCATTTCATTCATCAACTGGTAAATGTCCGTGGGTTGTTTGTTGATTTTGAAGGTTCCTTTCGCAAACCTGGCCAGGTCAAGCAATTCATCCAGCCGCTTGTCTAACTGCCTGGCACTGTTATTGATCGTCGTTACCAGCCTCTGTCTGAATTCGCCGCCTATTTCCGGACTCTCCCTCAGCATGTCCGTGGATGCCAGGACCGAGGTCAGGGGCGTTCTCAACTCATGGGCCAGAACATCGATAAAAAGATTCCTGTTTTTGGCTTCCTCTTCCAGCTTTTGCACCTGGGTCTTCTCTTTATGATAGAGATCGTTGATTTCCATTTCCAATTGCTTGCGCCGGGTAATATCGGTGATTAAGACCAAAGAGGCTTCCCTGCCTTCCCAGATAACCAGGTCTGCCCTGGCCTCCACCCAGAAAACGCCTCCATCTTTGGTCAGCAGCCTGAATTGGGAGTTTGACCCTGCAGCCTTACCTGCAAATCTGCTGGTGTAACGGGAGACCACTCTTTCTCTGTCTTCAATCATAACAAATTCGGAGAAAGGCCGGCTTGTCAGCTCATCAAGTGAATATCCGGATAACTCCATTGTCTTGCTGTTGCAGAATTTGAACATTTCGTCCTGCACCACTACGATGGCTTCACTGGCGTTTTCCACCAGCAGCCGGTATTTCTCCTCCGAACAGCGCAATGCCTCCTCGGCCAGCTTTCGTGATCCAATATCCTGTATTGCGTTAAAAAAGAAACCCCTTTCCGGGCTGAATACCGTAATTCCCACCCAGGTTTTCAGAGGTGGTACATAAGTATCAAAGGTCTCCGGGCGTCCTCCATTCGCTACACGGCCGTAAGACTCAAAAACCTCCGGATTCGAGCTTTTGAGGAACCCAAGTACCTCTGAGACCTTTTTTCCTGCCAGATTTCTGGAATTTATCAGCCTTTCATAGGCTGCATTGGTCTCAATATATTCAAAGTCCTGGGGCAAACCTTCCTCATAAATCATCCGGCAATATGCCAATCCGGAATGAGAATGCTGAAAAAACGCCCGGTATCTCTCCAGTTTTTCACCCAACTGTTTTTCGCGCGCAGCTAAGGCTTCGCGGTAGGCCTGCAATTCTGCAACCTGTACACGCAGCCGGCTGATCTCAGTTTCTAAATGCTTGGGGGCTTTGTCTGCCTTTCCCATGGGATGTTCTGCCTGCAATCAAAACAAACTTACTACATTATTATCATTCTACTTCAAAACAACGGGAAATCCTTTAGTCCGGTTTATGACGCAGATGACAAAATAGGTCTTTTGATCTTATCACAACAACCAATATGTGTCAGCAAATTAATAACAAAGATGGCGAAATGAGTGAAATATTCTATTACTCCGGCGTCTGCGCTTTCATAAAGTATTTCCTCATCATTTCCAGCATTTTCTTCCCTTCTTCCGGATTTCCTCCCTCTGTAAAAAAGAGAATCTTGTTGATTTTAATGTCTCCGTTTTTGTCCTGTTCCAGATGATAATGCACGCTCATCTCTTTGGCAGGATAGGACTTGTTTATTGCTTCCTCGGTAAACTGGTTTTTCATCTGGACAACGACAATCTTTTTCTTTGTATCGACTGCATAGTAATTGGGGGTAAACTCTTCATGGAGACCCGGATGGGTCATTGCCTGTAAAATTCTTTTCAGGTTGAGTGGCTTTTCATCCTTGGGATTATAAGAATACAGCTTTATGTCCGGATCATAATACTTCAACATATTGGGCAGGGTTTTGGGATCACCTCCCCAGCGGTTATAATCGGCAAAATAGGTATCCATGTATTTCACCATGTCATCATAGGTCAATTCCATTAATGTTCCTCCGTCTAAAATAAATTTTACTTCCGGTTATTTCGTATAATAATAAAGGCAAACACCGCTGCGGCCAGTTCCAGAACGCACTGCACCAGGAAAACTGGATAGTAGCTGCCGCTCAACTGAAAGGTAAGCCCTCCCGCATATGTACCAGCCGCCATTCCAACGGCATGACAGGCCAGGACAATCCCCAGTATTGTTCCCAGCCGCATATTGCCGAAAAGGTCGGCGGCCAGTCCTGCCGCCAGAGGAGCAGTGGTAAACCAGCCGAAACCAAAAAAGACCATAGCCAGGTACAGCATCCAGAGCGATCCTCCGCCCATCAACACGGCAGCCAGAAGGATAATAAAGGAAAGGCTGCGAATGAAGTGAGTCAGGGAGAGGACTTTGTGTCTGGCCAGCCGGTCGGACATCTGCCCCGTAATCAGTACTCCCAGTAAACTGACACCGCCCTGCACACTTAGAAAACTGGCCCCGATTATGGCGGCATATCCCAGGTCAGTCGCAAAAATAACGGTATGCGTCATCATCAGCCCGCAGCCTATTCCGCAAAAGAGTTGAGTGGCCGCCAGCAGCCAGAAGGACTGAGACCTGACTGCCTCCTCCAGGGTGTACCCCAGGTCAACCGGGGCCATAGTTCCTGATTCCGAAGGGCTGACATACATAGGCATGCCTTCCTGAATCAACCTGTCAGGCCGTATACCGTCGGCTGCCAGACTTTTCTCCTGCGGCCAGTTGCGAATAATGAGCAGCAAAGGCAAAACTACTGCCGCCGTCACACCTGCCCAGAAGAAAAAGGTAGTTCTCCATCCCCAGACGGACACCATGTATTGAGAGAGTGGTGAAAGGACCAGCGTTCCCAGGGGAATTCCGCTGGAGAGTATCCCCAGGGCGATCCCTCTCTTGCGGATAAACCAGTGGTTGATCAACACCTGAGAAGCGTGGTTGAACTTCACCTCATAAAGCAGTCTGCCGGTAAAAATCCCCCCTACGCCTCCAGCCAGGCCGGTCACGGTATTTGAAAGCAACTGGGCAATAAAGCTGATAAAAAGCATTACCCTGGGACCAAAACGATCGATTATGCGGCCGACGAAGGGGGTTAAGGCCGCAAATATCACTATAGAGGAAGCTGAAATAAGAGAAAGGGTTGACCGCTCCCAGTGGAATTCATCCAGGATCGGTTTAAAAAAAATCCCCAGGCTGGTGGCACAGAGTAAAAAGGACATCACCCAGGTTGCTGCAACCAGGTACCAGCCGTAAAACAGCCGGGGACTATTGCCTGTTTGGAAAGGCCGTTCCATATTCATCACCCGTAATTCCCACCCTGACTACAATCAACTTTTTTATAGTATATCACGAAGGCAGAATATGTAGGAGCAGAAAATTACATCATAGACGATATTGTGCTAAAATAGGCGCAAGATAATGTCCCCCAACACCAATACACCGTTTTTATTGATATATCCCGGTTCTCTGTACCATATCCGATTCTGTTAATTAAGGAGGAAAAATAATGCAGTCACAAGAAAGAACCCAAACCGTTTACAAAACAAGGCCAAAAGAAACTGTTTTTGTCCCCATGCGGGACGGAGTAAAACTGGCAATTGATATATTCCGGCCTGAGGCCGAGGGGAAATTCCCGGCCTTGCTGGCCATGTCCGGCTATGGAAAGGACCTCCAGTCTGTTCCCCAGATTCCTCAACCCCACCTGGTGGGCAGCGATCAGAAAATCGGTTCCCTGGTCTGGGACGGCACCATGGAGGCCGGCAACACCAAGCAGTTTGTCGGCAGGGGTTATGTCCATATTATTGGAGATGTGCGCGGCTGCGGTGATTCCGAGGGTGAGCATGCCGGTGCTTTCGATCCAAAAGAAGCTGAAGACGGCTATGATCTGGTGGAATGGATCGCCCGCCAGCCCTGGTGCGACGGCAACGTCGGACTGGTGGGAATTTCCTATTTCGCCTGCATCCAGATTTTTATAGCGGCCGAACAGCCTCCCCATCTCAAGGCCATCTTCCCCTGGGAGGTCTGCTACGACCTTTACCGGCAATGGGCTACTGATGAAGGCGTCATAAACCCCATGATGTACCGCCTCTACAGCGGCCGCGGAATGGACCCGGGGCCCACTCACGGCAGCGGCTACGCCCCCAGGAACTGCGTCCCGGCCACATTTAAAAAATTGTCCAAAGAGGATCTGGACAAAGTGTGGAAAGAACGATTGGCCGACCCCGACTTGATGAAATATACTCTTTACTGGAGTTGCTTGAGATACCCACATAAAAGCCCCCTCTTTGCGGATTTCCTTTTTAATCCCAATGACGGGCCCTTCTACTGGGAAAGGACACCCTATAAGCACCTGGACAAGATCAAGGTCCCGACCTATGTCGGGGGGCCCTGGATCGATCTCTGGGCCAAGGGCGGCTGGTATATTTATAACAAACTCAACGTCCCCAAAAAATTGATCATGGGGCCGGGTGACGAACGGCCATGGTACCAGACACATGATGAGGTACTGAAGTGGTTTGACTACTGGCTGAAAGGCATCGATAACGGCGTCATGGATGAACCGCCTATCAGGTTCTATACCACCGGCATAGAAAAGTGGCGTACTGCCAAAGAGCTGCCTTTGCCCGGTACACAGTGGAAAAAACTCTACCTGCGGACGCGTGGCCGTCTATTGGAAGAAGCCCCCGTCTTCAACGAAGGACCGGACTGCTTCGTTCAGCAACCCCTGGATGAGACCAACGAAATCAGCACCATCCGGTTTTCCACTCCCGCCTTTAACAAAGACGTCGAGATGACCGGCCCGTCGGCCTTCTATTTCTATGCTTCCATTGACCGGACCGACACCAACTGGCGGGTCAAGCTGTGTGACGTGGACGAGTCCGGCACCCGCCGCTTCGCCCTGACCGAGGACTGGCTTAAAGCCTCCCACAG
>CAYLVC010000196.1:0-6063 GCA_964387005.1 uncultured Dehalococcoidales bacterium
CGTGTTAATTGCAGCGAAGCACCCGAGATGCAGGGATTTGCAGAAAAAGCGGCACGATTATGTGAAGAAGTTTATCCCAAAATACAAAACAAGCTGGACCCCAGCTACAGGGTTTCCTCACTCATATTGATGTTTAAAAAAGACCAGAGTTATCCGGGGCTGGTTGTCGGTTTTACCATCAATTTAAGCAGCCAGTGGTTCACTCAGCACCCGGATGACCTGGGAGCGATCGTGCATGAAGTGACCCACGTCGCCCAGGCCTACGGTCCCGGCCAGCCGATGTGGCTGACTGAAGGTATTGCTGATTACATGCGTTTCTGGCTGGGGTACCAGAACAGCTGGTCCTATCCCCATTGTGATGCCAATACTCCTCATTATCTAAACGGCTACTCCTGCGCTGCCGCTCTTCTTCAATATGTTGAACGGGTCTATGACAAAGATATTGTTCACATAGTCCATCTTGCCCTGAGGGGCAATAGATACAACGACCTCCTGTTCAAGGAACGCACCGGCAAGACCATACAGGACCTGTGGCAGGAAAGCCTCAATTTCGAGTGCAAAGGCGGCAGCCTCTATAAACCCTCCTGATCTCGCAAGGCGTCCCCTTAAAGGGGACGCCTTATTGAAGGTCTCTCAAAACCTTGCCTGTGGCTTTGTCTTTCCAGTAAGCCCGCTGCTGGAGCGGCCAGTTGAAAATGATGGCTCCGGGGCGAGGACAATCATTGACGCAGCAGCCGCAATACCAGCATTCGTCGGGATGCAGGATTATCGGCGGAAGGCCCTTCTCGGGATTGGGGATATATACATCCACCTGACATACTTCCACACAGTGATTGCAGCCGTTGCATATTTCAGTATCAAAAATCACCGGTGTACCCGGAGAAATGACATTGGGTAAAGCACTAATATATTTCTGAGCCATGACAGCCTCCTTTATTTTCCTTCATACACTCCGCTGTAATCCTGGTTATGGGCTTCGTAATTGGCTTTCATATCACCATAATAGTCAGAGGCCAGTTCGCCCGCCCTTACCTTTCCGTCAACCAGCTTGACCGTCACGAATTTGTTCCATGCGGGCGGATCGATTTCAGGATAATCGATCCTGAAGAAATTCAGCACCCGGCTGCTCGCCCGGCGCGCCAGTGAAGCATTGAGAATAATTTGGCCATGAGCCAGCAGACTCATATCCTCAACGCTGCGCATCAACTTGTGCGGGTCCAGGGCAAAGAGCCTGGGAATAAAGACTTCCTCTATTTCCTTCAGTGAGTCGAGTCCGATTTTTAACAATGACTCGGTCTTGTACTCGCTGCAAAAGTACTGCATGGTACGGGCGATCCCGGCATTCAGCTCCTTCCAATCGATTCCGTCGCTGCGCTTCACCGGTGCATAAATGCGGGCTTTTTCCCGCGCAATCTGCTCTCCGGACGGCTCACACAGGCTTATCTGCCTGGCATAGCCTGCGGCTTTCCTGCCTGCATACCTGCCGGTTGAGGCAGCGTATGAATGATCGCCGGGAGAAAAGTTCTGCTCACCCGCCACGTAAAGTCCATCCAGTGTTGACTTCAAATCCCAGTCCACTATAGGACCACCACCGGCGGTAGTGCGCCAATGGGCCGGGCTGGCCCCTTCGATGAAGTTGTAGTTCTGAAGCAGGTGTTTGCCCGGGTCGAACCCCCCTCTTTCATAACTGCGCGTGATGTTTTTGGTAGTGGACTCTTCACCCAGCATGAGGTTCCAGGTCACCCTGCGTTCAATCTCCGGCATTCCGGGGAAATCCCCGTAAAAAGGCAGCGCCCACTGGCCGGAGTGAATTCCTCTGATAATGGACTCGCGTACTTCGGGCGAAGGCCCCATCGCCCCTCCATCCGGCCATCCCTGAGTCGGCCAGGGCAGCTTCTTGCCGTTGGCATCCACCAGCTCGATATTCTCGTAGCTGGCGTCGCCGGCCCCACCGTACCAGGTATGCTTATAACCTGTCCCCAGCCCTAAAATGCCTGTCCGCTCGGTCAGCGTAATTTCCGCCCCGGCTTTCCAGGCCATAGCCAGCCCATCCCCGGTCACATTGCGCGAACGGAAGGCATTCATGCCGGCCAACTCGGTATTCAGCATCCACAATGACCAGTCGCCGGCCGTAGCCAGAACCGCGGCTTTGGATTTAAAGACCAGGAATTCGCCGGTGCGGTTGCTGAAACCGGTAGCTCCGATCACCCGCGCCCCCTGCTCGCCCTTCTCGGTCAGCAGGCTGGTCACCATGACGCGGTCGAATATTTTCACACCCAGCCTCTTGCATTCCTTCTTTAAGGCAGGCTTGAAATTCGTTCCCCAGATGCGTATTACCACCTCGGTGGAGTGATTGGGACTGACCCGGGGAGAAAGCATGAACTTGGTATCGTCATACCTGCCTTCAGCTCCTTTATATTCATCGTTCACATCCCTGATCTTGCCACCCATCTTCTCCATTTCCAGAAGGGTATCGTAGTCCTCACGGCACTGGATCTGGTTGCCGATGCCGTTGCCGTATGAACAAACGGGCTTTTCTTTAACCAGGGGGCCGAGAACACCCGGACGCTCCGTGATTCTTTTGGCCCATTCATCAGGGTCAACCCTGGAATGCGGGTTAGCCGGAACATTACACCAGTGGTCACAGCCGGGACCTCCAGCCCCGCTTCTTATGGTATCGCCCTTTTCCACCAGGGCCACCCTGGCTCCCGTCCTGGCGGCACTGATAGCCGCCCAGCAGCCGGCTATTCCTCCGCCGATGACCAGGACATCCGCCTCGATTTCCCGCTGGCTGTCATAGTCAACCGCATAAGGCCAGGGCGGCGCCTTGCCATTCTTTTCCAGGTAGTCATGCCATTTGGTCATAACCTTTTCCTCCTTCTTGCCAGAACAAAAAAATGCGCTTGAGTCTTTATCGATTATGCCAATTCTAGGCCAAAAACAACCACAATTCAATAGATTTGGACAAGCCTTTTCGACCTGTGCTATATTGGCAGCAGGACGCTTGCGGGGAAGCAGGACGTTTGCTGTGTGGCAGGACGTTTGCTGTGTGGCAGGACGTTTGCTGTGTGGCAGGACGCTTGCGGTAAGGCAGGAACTGGATGGAGAGATATCCCCTTCTCAGGTAAAGTATGACAATCTCAGAGTTGATTCCCGTTTTGCAAATGGCAATCGGTCCGGTGGTTCTTATTTCCGGCGTGGGACTGCTTATACTCTCGCTCACCAACCGTCTGGGACGTATAGTCGACCGGGGCCGCAGCCTGGCCGGCGAATTCCGCCGGACTGCTGAACCGGGACACCCCAAGACGCTTGAACAGCTTCAGAGTCTTACCCGGCGTGCGTGGCTTCTTCAGCGCGCTATCATTTTTGCCGTTCTGTGCGTGCTTTTGTCGGTTGTCTTGATTGTAGCGTTGTTCCTGATCGCTGCCTTCAAAATCGAAGCCACCTGGCTGGTGGGAGGTCTGTTCATAGCAGCCCTGGGGTGCTTGATCCTTTCACTGGTGGCGTTTTTACAGGAACTGAACCAGGCCTTGATCGCCTTCAGAATGGATATAGAGCGTTAGTCCGGTTGAAATTGGTCAAGATTATCAGGTATAGCTGCAAAACAATATATTTTGGGAGGTAACACAATCATGAAAGCAGTAGTAATGACGGAAACGCGGGAAGTAAAGGTCATGGACATTCCCGAACCAGCAATGGACCCCACCGATATAAAGGTCAAGATATCCTATTGCGGAGTCTGCGGCAGCGAACTCCACATGTTTGATCCGGATTTCGCCGTCGGCGGAGGCCGCCCCCAGCAAAAGCCCTCTGTTCCCCGGCCCGGCCCCCGCATCCTGGGACACGAAGCCTCCGGCACCATCGTTGAAATCGGTAAAGAATGCAAACAGGGCTATAAAGTCGGGCAGAGAGTAGCTATGAACTTCCGCAGTCCCTGCGGGGCCTGCTACTACTGCCGCAACGGCAAAGAGCATTTTTGCGACTACATCACACCCCATTCCGGAGGATACGCCGAGTACGGTGTTTACCGGGAGAACGATATTTACGTTCT
This sequence comes from uncultured Dehalococcoidales bacterium, assembly GCA_964387005.1. Lineage (GTDB taxonomy): Bacteria > Chloroflexota > Dehalococcoidia > Dehalococcoidales > UBA3254 > CAYLVC01. Next base: position 4,052 of record CAYLVC010000196.1, read on the forward strand.
GCCGGATAATGTCAGTCTGGAAGAAGGCGCCATGCTGGAACCTGTCTCGGTCGCTGTACACACCATAGACCTGTCCAATATCAAGCCGGGCAACTCCGTCGCCATACTTGGAGGAGGAGCCATCGGTCTGCTGTGCCTGGCCATGGCAATCAAGGCCGGGGCGGCCAGGACACTGCTCTCCGAACCTATTGCCGCCAAAAGACAGCTGGCCAAACAAATCGGGGCGGATGTGGTGGTTGACCCGACACAAGAGAACGCAATGGAAGTTGGCAAGCAGCTAACCGACGGGCGAGGCTTCGATACGGTAATTGAAGCCGTCGGCAAGCTCGCCCTGGCTGAGCAGTCCATTGAGATGGCGGATTACGGCGGCACCGTCGTTTGGGCGGCCATGTATCCCGCAGGCGTAAAAGCCGGCGTCGCCCCTTCCTATCTCTATAACCACGAATTGACGCTTCGCTCTGTTTTTATCTCACCCTATTCCTTCCCCAGGGCTCTGAACCTTATTCCCAAACTCAACTTGAAACCCTGGATTTCCATTATGCCGATTGACAACATCCAGTTGGCATTCCAGACCCTCCTCCAGGGAAAAGCCGTAAAAATGTTGATCAAACCATAGCAAAACGTAACTGCGTCATTTGTTGTACTAAAAAGCCCTCGATCAATGGATTTTGAGGGCTTTTTCCGCATCTGTTCAACATTTCATCCAGCCCTGTAAGAACCCAAACCGGCTGGTGAAATTCGGCAGGTAATTCCAATAATCGCCCCTGATAAGCCGCCCGGTAATTTGACAACCTGAGCGACCAGCCATTATGATAACCTTCACAGATCAAAGATGCCTTTTCAGGAGTTTTATGAGACGCCAAAGGACCTTGATATTTTTCGGCGCACATCCGGACGACGAGACCTTCGGTATGGGAGCTACTCTGGCCCTGTATGTTTTAAAAGGGGCCAAAGTCTATTATGTCTGTTCCACCCGCGGTGAAGAGGGTACCATAGACCCTGAACTTATGAAGGGATTTGACTCTACCGGAGACCTGCGCTGGCACGAACTGGAATGTGCCGCAAAAGAATTGGGATTAAGCGGTATTATCCACCTGGGATACCGCGATTCCGGAATGCAGGGGGCTGAACAGAACAAACACCCGGACGCCCTGGCAATGGCCCCCCTTGAAGAAGTGACCGGCAGAATGGTAAAGATCATACGTGAGCTCAAACCTGATGTTGTACTTACCCATGATGCCGGAGGAGGCTACGGCCACCCCGATCATATCGCTACCCACAACGCCGCCGTCAAAGCTTTTTACGCCGCCGGCGATCCGGCACAGTATCCATCAGCCGGTGCAGTATTCCATCCCCATAAGCTCTACTTCGGGGTTCATCCTTTCAAAGGGATGAAATTTTTAGTCAGGATGATGCCACTCTTCGGGCAGGACCCGCACCATTTTGGACGCAATAAAGACGTCGATCTTACCAGGATGACAGGAGCGGATTATCCCATCCACGCCGTAATTCGCCTCACCCGGCAGGCCGGTGAAATCCGTATCAAAGCCGCAGCCTGTCATGCCAGCCAGGGCGGAGGCAGGATACATGGAGGGGGTCCCGTGGTATTCAGAATAGCCGGACTGTTTAACCGCCGCCAGGACTATTTTATGAGAGAGTATCCACCCCCCACCCGGCATATAGAAAAAGACCTCATGGAAGGACTGCCCTGACTTACGCACCAGGGCGTCCCCTTTGAGCGTAATAAATGCACGGAGAAGAGTCCTTTCTGTATGGCGGACCAGGAGTTGATGTAATAGTATCTGAGGAGGATATAGATGACCGAGAAAAAATATGAAAACCTGGTTAAGCCATTGAGTGTCGGCACGCTGAAAAGAGAAGAAAAAAAGCAACCGCTGGCTGATGGTCCGGGAAACACTGACCAAAAGGTATGGCTGAACGGACGGGACCACCTGGAAGGCATGAACCTGAACTTCACCTGGGGACTCCACAACGGGCTGGGTGAATGGCAT
>CAYLVC010000197.1:0-6033 GCA_964387005.1 uncultured Dehalococcoidales bacterium
GATATCTCAAACAGCGATCTATGCCGGAAGAAGTCAATCGAGACGGGCGGCCCTGTAAGCCGCTGTGCAGCAGGCGGCATTTCGTTCGGTGTTTTCTTCACTGGACCTCTAATTTCGCGGTCCAATAGTTCGGTTATACCGTACTTCTTATGCTTATAACCTCGTTTCTGCGATTATTGAGATAGACCTTATAAGCTTGCGAAATGACTTTTGGGCTTTTTCGGCTTTTCTAGAAAGAATAGCGTCTATTACCACATAATGTAGCTTGAGTATTCTGCGCAATTCCTCGTGGGTCATAACGCGAGTCAGTTTTCCCAGATAATATTGGTCTCTGATATTTTTAACCAGGGATATCAGCTTTTCATTATTACAGGATTCAAGAAGTACATTGTGAAAGCTGGTATTATGACTGCCATAGGCTTCCAGATCGTTTTTAGCCACAGCTTCAGCAGCAAGGTCCAGGAACTTCCTGGCACTCTGGAGTTGTTCATCAGTTGCTCGATAACAAGCGAGTTCAACCACTTTGGTTTCCAGCGCTTCCCGTGTTTCAAACATGTCCCTGATATGCCTCTGTGTAAATTCGGTTACACTAGCCCTGCCATTATCAACCACAGTAACATGACCCATTTGCTCCAGCCGCCGGATAGCTTCGTGAACCGGTGTCCTGCTCATACCGTATTTCAGGGACAACTGTTTCTCTACTAACCGCTCGTTTGGACGAAGCTCTCCTGACATGATTGCTTCTTGAAGCTTGACCAAAACTTCCTCAACGAGACTGTCCTTTCTGGATGTATTCTTGCTTGTTTCAACTGCATTCTTATTCATTTGACCTTGCCATCAGGGAGAATTTATACTTCAGAACTGAATATTAACATCTGGATAATAGTACGTCAAGACCGCCGATAACCCGGCCTTTAGCATTTAAAACCGGCGGGAATATACCCGTGAATAGTTGACATCGATCTATTTTTATGATATAAGTATTGGCATGCAATTCGGCATGCCATTTGGTATGCTATATTTAACGGATTTGTCGAAATTTAACTGATGTCCAATCAACGGAGACCGGATGTGATCGGACTATCTGATGAAAAGCTACAAAATAGACCATTAGACGTGAATTTGATCACCAATATCCAGGGTTACTCTATTCATGACGGGCCCGGGATAAGGACAATTGTGTTCTTAAAAGGTTGCGGGCTCGCCTGCCGCTGGTGCTGCAACCCGGAAAATATTTCCCCTTTTCCTGAATTGGGATTTAAGCGGACACTCTGTACAGTTTGCGGAAAATGCGTTAATGTGTGCCAGCATGGGGCTCTTTCCATAGTGGAAGGCTCCCTCCAAATCGACCGACAGCAGTGCACACACTGCGGGAAATGTGTCTCTGTCTGTGATTACAATGCCATCGTTCTCCACGGCAAGGCAATGAGCGTCCAGGAGGTTTTCGAGGTTGTTAGCCGGGATAATATGTTTTACCAGTCATCCGGAGGAGGAGTGACAATATCCGGCGGAGAGCCGCTTTTGTATCCCCAGTATGTACGCAGTCTGCTTGATCGATGCCAGACAGCCGGCATTAACACCTGCATCGAGACATCGGGCTTTGCTGATGAAGCGGCGCTTAATCAAGTCCTTCCGGCAGTCAACTATGTTCTCTATGATTTAAAGCATCTAAATCCGGCCAAACACCGTCAATATACCGGAAAAACAAATGACGTTATTCTCAAAAACGCCAGAGTAGTAGCAGGCAGTGAAGTGCAATTCCTTTTCAGAATGCCGTTGATTCCAGGTATCAACGATGACCTGCAAAATGTTCAGGAGACAGCGCTTTATTTGAAAAGCCTGGGTAGCCAGGCACAGCGAATCGAATTGATGCCTTATCATCGCTTAGGCGAAAGCAAATATGCAGCGCTTGACAAGGAATACAGAATGCGCGGTTTCCAGCCACCCGAACAGGACTACTTAGAATCAATTGTACATGCCTTCGAAGAAAGGAATATTGAATGCTCGATATCCATGTAAAGAGCACGAATTCATACAACAAACTGGTGACACAGGATACTTGAGATAAATAAAAAATAGAAAAGGAGTTTGATGAAATGATCAAATATGACCTGAAGGTTGAAAAAGCTGGAAATGTTGATCAAAGTCTACTGAGAAAAATTGATGAATTGACGCTAAGCGAACGTCTTTCGAAGTGGAAGGAAACAAGGCTTAAAGGCCAGGTTAAAGTCTGTGCTGATCGCGCCAGGCTAGCGATGGAGTCCTGGAAGGAAACTGAGAGCGAGGATATAGAAATCCGCAGGGCCAAATTACTAAAGAAAATTCTGGAAGGGATGAACATCTCTATCTACGATTTCGACCTGATAGTCGGAAGGATCACGGATAATATCCTGGGCGCGACAGCCTCGATGGACCTTAAGGGAGACTGTATCCCGGGGCTAATGGAGGAGAACGAGATACACGCGGGCGGCGTACTTACAGGAGTAATCACGCCTGAAGAACGTGAAATACTGAGGGAATGCACTCGCTATTTTAAAGGCAAAACCGCCCCTGATCATGCCAGGGAGACCTGGCGTTCCCTGGTAGGCGAATGGGCCCAGGATTTTCACAGCGCCAAAGGTTTCGATCCTGATTTGAGCGTGGGTGATTTCCCGGGAGTACTGGGCAGGCCGTTATGGGAAAAACTGCTGAGTGTGGGATTGCACGGCATTATCCAGGAAGCTAAAGAGAACATAAACAAGTTTTTAGCATCCGGGGAAACGGACCTCAAAAAATTTAATTTCTGGCAGGCAGCAGTCATAGTCTGTGAGGGGCTGATAAATCACGCTCACAGATACGCTCAGCTTGCCCGCCTGATGGCTGAAAATGAACAAAATGCACTACGGAGAAGCGAACTGATTGAAATTGCCGGAGTCTGCGATTGGGTTCCTGAGAACCCGGCCCGAACCTTTCATGAAGCCATTCAGTTCATTAACTTTGTGGCAGTCACCAATACCCTTGAACAAAGCTTTGGCCAGAGTATGATAGGCAGGGCCGATCAATACCTCCTGTCCTATTTCCGAAAAGACCTGAGCGAGGGGAGTCTCACCCTGGAAAAGGCTGCTGATTTGCTGGGGGGTGGTATTGCCTCATGGGGCAGTCTGGTCAGCATTCCCGGTGAAGGGTTCAGTCAAACACACCAGGCCAGTTTTGCCGCGCATAACATTAATATTGGTGGGGTGGACAGAGAGGGGAAAGACGCCGCCAATGAGCTGAGCTATTTCATACTTCATGTAGTGGGTTTGCTGAAGATACCTGAACCGCATATCGGTTTCCGCTGGCACCCTGACACTCCTCGCTGGCTGCTGCTCAAAGCTCTAGAAACCAATATGAAGATCAAGGGAGGTATCCCGCTCTTTCAAAATGACACCTACGTTATAAATAACCTGGTGGAAAACGGTATTGACCTCGAAGAGGCCAGAGATTGGTATGGATATGGCTGCGTATTGCCCGTTGCACCCAGCAAAATAGAGCACTATGGCAGTGCCGGTATAGGTTCAATCAACATAGCCCTGATTCTGGATTTAACTCTCCATAACGGCATCTCGCAGCTAACGGGGAAAAAGCTGGGACTGGAAACCGGAGACCCGGGTAGCTTTAAAACCTTTAACGAACTTTATGAGGCTTTCAAGAGACAGCATGAGTTTATCGTTCGACGGATACTGTGGTTGGGTCTGGTCGCCCAGGACGTTCAGGAAAACTATGTACGTTTGCCCTTTACTTCCTGTATTGCTCCCGGATGCATGGAAAAGGGAAGGGATGTTTTGTGCGCCGATGCGGATAACCATGTTTTCTCCATCAGCGACCGGGCTATCGTTGATACGGCAGATTCCCTTACTGCTATCAAAAAACTGGTGTTCGATGAAAAGAAATTGACCATGGGACAGCTTATAGATGCACTTGATTCCAATTTTGAGGGTGAGCGAGGTGAAGAGATAAGACAATGGTGCCTTGCAGCGCCCAAATTCGGTAATGATATAGACGCGGCGGATTGGATGGTCCGCGATGTGGGAATTTTTTCCGGAAGCGTAATTCATTCCTGTAAAAACCCGTATGCCCGTTTCAAAATCATCAGGGATGGCCTGTCCTGGCATTACTTCGGCGGAAAGGGAGTAGGCGCCCTCCCTAATGGCCGCAAAGCCTGGGAACCGTTGAACGATGGTTCATTATCGCCCATGCGAGGCATGGACAAATTGGGTCCCACCGCCGTCATAAGATCAGTACTGAAGGCCAATTTTAAAGAGTCATCTATGACGGTCCTGAACCAGAAGTTTTCAGGCTCTATCATGCGCAGCCCGGAGAGCCGGGAGAAGCTGGCTGTACTTACGGATACCTTTATGAGAAGCGGTGGTCAGCATGTCCAGTACAATCTTGTAGATACAGAAGAGCTGCGGGATGCCCAAAAGAACCCAGAAAAACACCGTGACCTGGTGGTCCGCGTTGGTGGCTTCAGCGTCTATTTCGTCGATATCTGCACCGAAGTTCAGGATGATATCATAGCCAGAAGTGAGCATGGAATATAGATATTAATAAGCAGAAAAAGAGCTCTACGATAAACTTGTATTGAATCTACTGATTTCAATAGGAGGTAAACAATGAAAAAAGCAAGAAAAATAAGTCAACTATTTGCCTTAATAGTAATACTGAGTTTACTATTTTCTATTTCATCTTGTTCCTCGTCAGAACCTACTCCTACATCTTCAACAGAGATTGAAGAAGGCGGTGTGCTACGATTGGTAGCGTCAGCTACTCTCAGTCAATTAGGCTATACGCCCACGATTTCGGGGGCAATGGGTAGTTTTGTCGATTTCTGTTATGAAGGCCTGATCTGGCAAAACATGCTTACAGGTGAGTTAAGCCCCTTGCTTGCGGAAAGTTGGGAAACCGATCCTGCCGGGAAATATATAGTCCTTCACCTCAGGAAAAACGTCAAATTTCATGACGGGACCGACTTTAATGCCCAATCCCTCAAAGACTACTTGGAGCTTAAACAGAGCCTGTTGCCCGGCTGGCTGGGTAATGTAACCTCGATGGAGATGATAGATGCCAATACTCTCAAACTGAACACTACTCATATTAACCTGATATTGTTTTCGAGTTTGACCGAACAAATCTCATCACCTGTGCATCTAGCAAAAGGAGCAGACGCAGTCTCATATGATCCAGTTGGAACAGGCCCGTTTAAGTTTGTCGAATATAAAAGAGATATCACCCTAAAATTCACAAGGTTCGATTCCTATTGGGGTGATAAACCTCACCTGGATGGGATTGAATGGATTTTTGTCCCGGATGCATCTACTCAGCTAGCCTCCTTTTTAAGTGGAGAGGCCGATTACCTTCACATGACAGAAAATAAAGATGTAGAAACTTTAAAAGCATCTGGAGCTAATATTCATTCTATTCCAACGATTTACAGCGGTTTTGTTCCGGATACTACCAATCCAACTTCACCTTATGCCAATAACAAGGTACGCGAAGCAGTGGAATATGCCATGAATCGGGAAGAAATAGCTAAAACTCTAGGAGCCGGTTTCATGCATCCCCAGGATCTTATCCTTCCTTCCAATGTGGCTGGATATGACCCAGCTTTAGCTCGAAATTATGATCCAATCAAAGCCAAACAGTTATTGACAGAGGCTGGATATCCTGATGGGTTTGAAACTACGATTCTCGGAAGCCCTTTTGTGGTAAAAGATACCATTGTTGCATTGCAAAATAACCTTGCCAATGTCGGGATCAAAGCTCACGTTGACTTTGCAGATATGGGGAGATATATGAACACGCGTACCAAGGGATGGGAAAATACGTTGCTCTTTTTGCACGCTATGTATGGTCAACCTTACGAATACTACCTTTACCGAACCTGGGCCCAGGAGTATAAAGATTTTGTCAGTGCAAAACGGCCGGATGGATTTGATGACCTGATCAACAAAATGATCGGTGAAATGGATATTGAAAAAAGAACTTCCATGGTCAAACAAGTATCCAGGATGG
>CAYLVC010000198.1:0-6021 GCA_964387005.1 uncultured Dehalococcoidales bacterium
TGTTAACCGCTAGGTTCTAGGTTCGAGTCCTAGTCGGGGAGCCAGTTAAAGGCTTTATTCTTTTTCTTGCCAGTACTTACCATTTTCCGCTCTTTGTTTGGTTCGACTTTTGTGGTTTTTACTGTATTAACTCTTCTTAAAATTTCTGTTTTCACGAACTTAACTAAGAACTCATTCATCCGCTGCGCTATTATTAGACCCTCAATGAAAGCTATGTTTGATATGCTTCTGTTACAATGGTCGTTAGCGCGACCGAGTGATCGACACTAAAGATCCAGTTGATTATCTCAATACAGACATCGGTGACCCGTCCAGTGTATGCAATTACAGCAAGCTCAGATTGTGTCCTTCCGTTTAGACTCCCTGATAGCCCAAATACGTTGTCCCGGAGCCTGCATTTCTTCACATGGATAATATTAAGTTTGAAATGAGCATGTGATATAATATGGCTGTAATTCGATTCTACTGATAGAGGTGAAAAATGACGAAGACTATCAAGGCAAGATATCGCCGGGGTGTGATTGAGCCTTTGGAAAAACTGGATATAGAAGAAGGGAAAGAACTGACTGTTACCATTTCGGATACATTATCCGAAGAAAAAGATACTGATCCTCTCGATATAACCTTTGGTGGCTGGGCGAAACTGATTGACGCTGAAGAGCTTAAAAAGAATATTTATGCTGGCAGGTCAATATCCAGTCGGCCAAGGGTTAAATTATGAAATCAGCTTATCTTGTAGATACCGATTGGATTATTGACCATTTGAACGGAAAGGAAATAGTAAGGCAAAAGCTCAAAGAACTTAGACCATCCGGGATAGCTATCAGCATGATTTCTCTGGCCGAATTATATGAGGGTGTCTATTACTCGCACGATCCTATCAAGAGCCAGAGCATTCTTGAAGCCTTGCTGATGCAGTTCGAAATCGTCGGGATCGATGAGGAAACCTGTAAAATATTCGGTAAAGAACGAGGGGAGTTGAGACAGAAAAGGAAAATTATCGGCGACTTCGATCTCATGATTGCTTCTATTTGTCTTCGCAGGAATTTTACGTTGCTTACGAATAATTTGAAACACTTCGAACGCTTAAGGAATTTAAGAATAGTGTCCCTCTCAACCGAATAGTTGGCATGTAGCCGGTATTAGTCAACCCCGAATCCCAAAGGTGTTGGCCATTTCTGGCAGATTGAAAACCTGGAATGACTGTTTGAGTTGAGATAAATTGAAGCTAAATTCTAATTCGCAGTTGCGGAACAGGTCCAGTAAGGGGAGCCAGGAAAAGACTCCCTGCCTTTGCCCCCATGCATATTTCGAAGCTAATCGACTTCGGCAAACACGTTCACCCGGATTTCCGCCAATAATTGCCCTGCAAGAAGTTCGGCTACTGGGTGTTTGAAAGTACGGGCGATTGCCGCTTAAGTCTCGTATCGTGTTGATTGCATGCCATTCTCGAAATGAACCTCCATAATACGGTCAATATCTGCCGATACCACAAGCTTATTTTGTATCTTGCTTTGTCGTTGCATCATCAATAACATAATCCTGCCAGACCGGAATTCACTTTGAGCGGACCGTATTGTGAAAAGGTTGTTCGCGTGCTGGCTTTTTATAGTTGGAGCACAAGCTGAACCAGGGGAATATTATCCCCAGTGCTGTTTACGCGGCTTTACTTACGATAGTCCATGGTGTAAATTGGAATAAAATTCCTGCGTCGGGAAAGATAGCCGAAAAAGCCAATCGGGAGGTGTTTCTCAATGGGTATTCTTGAAGGAAAGGTCGCTTTGATCACCGGGGCAGCCGGCAAGAGGAGCATGGGTCACGCCATTGCGCTGCGCCTGGCCGGTGAAGGCTCGAATATTGTTCTGGTAGACAAGATTGCCAGACCTGATAACAAAATACCTGCTGATAAACAGTGGGGAGGTCTGGACGAGATAGTGGCTGAAATCAATACAATGGGCAGAGAAGCCATGGCCCTGGTCGCCGATATCACCAGCAGCAAGGAGATCGATTCAGCCATCACCCAGGCGGTGAAAAGATTCAGCAGAATCGATATCCTGGTCCATTGCGCAGCTATCCGCGGGCCGGTGACGACGCCGGTTATAGACCTTGCGGAGGAAGACTGGAAAAAGGTCATGGATGTGAATCTAAACGGTTCTTTCCTCATAGCCCGGGCGGCGGCAAAAAATATGGTGGCCGGGGGGACCGCCGGCAAGATATTGCTGGTTGCCTCAATGGGAGGAGTCAAGGGCATGGCCGGCAGCGCTGCGTACTGCTCTTCCAAGTTTGGTGTGATAGGGCTGGTTAAAAGCCTGGCCCTGGAACTGGCGAAAAACAACATTAATGTTAACGCTATTAACCCCGGAGCTGTAGCTACCAACCTGAGAGATGGTTTTCACGAGGAAACGGCTAAAGCCCGTGGGATCGAACATGAGGAGGCCAGAAAGAAGGACTATCAAAAACTGAGCGAAGTCATCCCGATGGGCCGAGTGGGTACTGCCGAAGAGATAGCCGACCTGGTACTGTTCCTGGTTTCCGATCATTCAAGGTATATTACCGGGGAGGCCATCAATATTTCGGGTGGCATTAACTAAAACGGCTGAGGGGACTTCAAATGGACGCGATATACAGTTTCGTAGAGAATTTTGCCGCCATCAGGTATGAAGACCTCCAGCCGCCGGTAGTGGAAGCAGTCAAGGGAGAGGTGCTGGACAGCCTGGCCTGCGCCCTGGGAGGGTCATCAAAGGCTGGCGTGGTGGAACTCCTGGATATAGTCAAAGAATGGGGAGGGAAGGAACAAAGCACCGTAATAGCTTATGACATAAAGTGCCCGACACCCAATGCCGCCCAGGTGAACTGCACGATGGTACATGCCCTGGACTATGATGACGGCCATCCCAAAGCCCTGGTGCACACGGGGTGCACCACCGTACCAACCTGCCTGGCGGTAGCTGAGAGGATGGGTGGAATAAGCGGCAAAGAGTTGATTACCACCATTGCGCTGGGGGTGGATCTTATGGCGCGCTTGAGTCTGGCGAGCAGGCCGGGCAGTGACCTGCTGACGGTGGGATACCATCCCACGGCATTCTACGGTTATTTAGGCGCGGCCGCTATGGCTGCCAGGATCATGGGGTTGAACAAAGGGCAAATGATCAACGCACTGGGCATCGCCTATCATCAATGCGCCGGAAATATGCAGTGCATTCATGACGGCGCCCTGACCAAGAGGATGGGACCCGGCTTCGCCTCCAGGGGAGGCATCATGGCCGCGCTTCTGGCTGAAAAAGGGATAACCGGGGCCAGGAATTGCCTGGAGGGCAAAGCTGGGCTGTTCAATGTCTATCACGGTGGGGACTATGATATCCGGATACTCACGAACAATCTGGGAAAGAGGTTTGAAGCGGAGAACATAGGCTTTAAACCCTATCCTTGCTGCGGGCATACCCATGCCACCATCGACGCTATTCTGTCCCTCAGGTCCAAATACGCCATCGAAGCCGACCTGGTTGAGGCGGTAAATGTCGACTGCGGGGGCGCGGCCTACGCAATGTGCGTTCCAGAGGAAGCAAAACGCAGTCCAAAAAACATCGTGGACGCGCAATTCAGTATTCCGTGGGCAGCAGCCACCGCCCTGGTAAAGGGTAAAGTCACTATTGAAGATTTTACTGAAAAAGCCATTGAAAATAACAAGATTTTACAGATCTCTCAAAAGGTGACCGGCCGGCTCGATCCCGCATTGACCCGGCACGGCGTCGGCCCGGCCAGGGTGTCCGTCAGGATGAAAAACGGGGCAGAATACTCGGAGTACGTGGAGTTCTGCCTGGGCAGCGTGGAAAGGCCGATGACGCTTAACGATTGTGTCAGGAAATTCAGGGAGTGCTATCCTTCATCGGTCAGGCCGCTGGCGGCTGAAAAGGCTGAAAAAGTGATAGAGATGATACTGCATCTGGAAGATATGAAAGACGCTACTGAAATCACCAGGATGTTGTGATGCTATCTTTTAAAAAGATAGACATCTCGCAATAATTTTGACAGGAGTCAGGTTATGTATGTTAAGGGGAGCACAAAATACCGTAAATTGTTAAATGAACCGGGAACAGTATTCATGGCCGGGGTCTATGATGCGCTTTCGGCGGTACTGGCTGAAAGGGCTGGTTTTAATATCGTGACTCACACAGGCTACGGCACCGCCGCCAGCCTGATCGGGATGCCTGATATCGGGCTGGTCTCGTTTAAAGAGATGTGTGACAGGGTGACCTATATTGCCAGAGCGATCAATATCCCGCTCATGACGGACGCCGATACCGGCTATGGGAACGCAATCAATGTATACAGGACGGTGAAAGAGTATATCGGGGGAGGCGCTGCCGGACTGTTCATTGAGGATCAGGCATGGCCCAAACGCTGCGGGCATATGGTGGGAAAAACCGTTATCCCGGCTGAAGAAATGGTGGGGAAGATCAGGGCGGCAATCGATTCCAGGGATGAATATGATCCGGACTTCGTGGTCGGCGCCCGCACGGATTCCCTGGCCACGCACGGCTTCGATGAGGCGATCAGGCGGGCCAAATTATATAGCCAGGCCGGGGTGGATTTTGTCTTGATCGAAGCCTATGAAAACATCGATCAAATGAAAACCGCTGTAAAGGAAGTGCCGAAGCCCCTGATGATTAATCTGGTGGAAGGCGGGAAGACACCCCTGATCAACGCTGAGCAGGCGCAGTCAATCGGCTTCAAATTCGTGGCATTTCCCCTGACCACTCTGTTATCCGCGACAAAGGCCATGATTCACACGCTGGAGATTTTAAAGAAGACACATTCGCCGGAAGCCTATATAAGTGAATTAACCACCTGGTCGGAATTCAACGAAATCATCGGTCTCCCTAAGGCAATTGAGATGGGAGAAAAATATACATAGTAAATACATTTATATGCCACTACTAAATTCGTCCAAATAAGCAGTTGGAGCGGTAAGTTGACTATTGTTGAAAAAATAATCGCCAGTCACTGCGGAAAAAAGACAGTCCGACCTGGCGAGTTCGTGAGTGTGAAGGTGGACCTGGTTATGGCTACTGACTGCACCGGGCCGCTGGCTATCAAGCAGTTCCGGCTTATTGGTGTGGACAGGGTTTTCGACCCGGCCAAGATTATCCTGATCCCCGATCACTTCGTGCCCAACAAGGACATCGCTTCCGCCGAGCAGTCCAAACAGATCCGGGAATTCGCCGAAGAACAGGGCACCCTGTATTACGAACTGGGTAAAGGGGGCATCGCGCATGTGCTAATGCCCGAAAAGGGAATGATATTTCCCGGTGATGTCGTTATCGGGGCTGATTCGCATACCTGTACCGGCGGAGCGTTATGCACGCTTTCTACGGGAATGGGATCGACGGATATTGCTTATGCCATGGCGACCGGGGAAATCTGGATGAAGGTGCCGCCTACCATCAAGATAGTCTACCGGGGAAAGCTGCCCGCATGGACAGGTGGGAAAGACCTGATGCTGTATACCATCGGGGATATAGGGGTGGACGGGGCTTTGTACTCGGCCATCGAGTTTGCCGGTGAAGCGATAGAAAATCTCCCGATGAGCGGCCGCTTTACCATGTGCAATATGGCTGTGGAAGCCGGGGCCAAAACTGGCATCGTGGCAGTTGACCGGATAACCCGGGAATTCCTGGATCAATTCCCGAAACGTCCTTATCCGGTCTACACTACCGACAGCCTGGATGAATATGCCAGGGTCATAGAATATGACGTGTCAACCATCGAACCCCAGGTCTCTGTGCCGCATTCCCCCGCCAATGCCAGGGGTGTCTCTCAACTGGGAAATATCGAAATAGACCAGGTCTTCATCGGCAGCTGTACCAACGGCCATCTGGATGACCTGCGGTCGGCTGCTCAAATCTTGAGAAATCAAAAAGTAAACCCGGGGGTGCGGTGTCTTGTTATCCCCGGTTCTCAAAAAATATACAAAGAAGCCCTGTCCGAAGGTTTGATCGATTTGTTTATCGAAGCCGGCGC
>CAYLVC010000199.1:0-6008 GCA_964387005.1 uncultured Dehalococcoidales bacterium
CTCTCGGTAGCAAGAAACACTACGCCCATCGCGGTATAATGCAACGCCGATCTTCCCCGGTGCAAGGGTGGACTGTCAATCTACCTGACGAATTATTATCATTACATTCTCTCTTTCATTTAGCTGACAGATAAGCTAGGATAATATTAAATGAGAGCTGTTTGGGGAATATTCGCCGGGGTGTTTCTCGGCATTGTCTTGATAGTGGTTTTGGCCGCCCTTCTGGCGATTTTCGGACCGTTCAGATTTGACGGGGAGACGGCAGCGGCCACGACTATGCCGGATACTCCGGCTGCACAAATTACTCCCTCCTCACCCGCCATAACTCAGCCAACTCCGGTTGCTTCGCCCGCTGTCATTACGCCTTCTAAACCTGCTCCGGCAGCCACTACTCCCCTTTCTCCCCTGACTTCTCTTCCTCCGGCCTTATCTCCTCTTGCCACCAGTTCAATCCCTGAAACCAAAAAGGAGGTTAATTTTCAATGGGAGATGATCTCAATCACTGGTTCCGGTTATTCGCGCCATATTTCATCCAGGTTGACCAATACAGGCTCGGCAGACGCCCATAACACCGTTATCAAAATTGAAGCCTACTATCAGGGTTCAAAGGTCAAGATCGGAGGAAAAGAATACATCCTGCATAACCTGGGTACTATTAGCGCGGGTACAACACAACAGATTGAAACCGACATCAGGTTCAGCATTACGGACGGAACAAAAATCCGGAAAAACGGGGTCGATTTTACTGTTTCACTCTCTTCGGATGAAAAAAACCTATCCGTCAGCTACCACTACAGCCCTTAGGAATACCTGAAAACATTTGTTCATCCGCTCCTGTAAGCTTTCAACTATGAAAATTGGGTGCTGGCATTATTTTTCACACACCCTCGATGCCGTATTATTACAGCACAGTAATAATTAACAAAAAGGGAATAGGGATATGTCATACATAGTTTGGAGCAGGAAGTGCAAAAAGTGCAACGGGCAATTCTACTTTGAAGAAAATGAAGATGGCGCCGCCCTGGTTTGCATACAGTGTGGATTTACCGAACACATCGCCGATCAGGAACGCGCAGCTGTTGTTACGGCTATGCAGCCGGCCGGCAAGAAACAACTGGCCAGAGTGTAGTCGATATAACAGCGTCAAAACATTTTAAAATAAGGTCTGTTGTTCTGTTATCGGCAACAGTCCTTTCCTTAATATAAAATACAAAAGGCCTTCAGCCTTTTTTGTCTGCGTCCACCACCCCGGCCAGTATTGCAATCCCCTTCAGTACCGCCTCAAGCTCATCTTCGGTCATCCGGGACAAAATGGCAGACATCTGGCTGTTCCGGCGTTCACGCAAATGGGTAATAAGTGTTTCTCCTTTTTCCGTCAGGCGGAGCATCAACATTCTGCGGTCATCCGGGTTTTCCGTCCGGCTGACCAGTCCCTGGTCGACCAGCCGGTCGATTATACCGGTTACATTTGAGGGAGTAACCTTCATGGCTGCGGCAAGCTGTCTGAAATTTGTAGTTCCTTCATTGAAGATATAAAAAAGGCTCTTAACCTGCGCTATAGTAAGACTTAGCCCCATCCAGATATCCGGATCATACTGGTTTAAATAGCGGTTGACCAGCTTTTGGTTTTTCATTATGTCCTTAATCAGGGTTTCTTTATCCATCCGATATCACTCCATTATTCCCGGATTTTTGGACTTTCAGGTTTTACCCAGGTCTGATCTCTTTTCTAAAGCCCTTTATGAATGCTGCTCGTCCGGGTAATTGCCTTTATATAATATACTTCTTGAATAATTTAGACAACCTCATTTAAAGAATCACCTGTTGCCGGTTACAACCCGGGACCGGCTCACTTGCCCCTAAGTGCTACGGTACGGAGTTTATCTAACGTCTGACCTGAAACTGAAACGGGCATTCACCGGATTGAACAGCGGGTATACAACAGTTATACTGATATCAGAACAGGTGTTTTGGAGTCTATATGCCTCGCTTTGAAATAGTGTCTGATTTTGGGTTAACCGGCGATCAACCTCAAGCTGTCGATAAACTGGTGGAAGGACTGGACAAAGGCTACAGGCAGCAAACACTGCTGGGTGTGACCGGCAGCGGCAAGACCTTCACCATGGCCAACATTGTAGCCAGGGTACAGAAGCCTACCCTGGTAATGTGTCACAACAAAACGCTGGCAGCTCAGCTTTACAGTGAATTCAAGGAATTTTTCCCTCATAATGCCGTTGAATATTTTGTCAGTTACTATGACTATTATCAGCCGGAAGCCTACATCCCCCGCACAGATACCTATATTGAAAAGGAAAGTCAGATCAACGAGGAAATAGACAAGCTCCGTCATGCCGCTACCCAGTCCCTCTTTTCGCGCCCGGACACACTGATAGTAGCCTCCGTTTCCTGCATTTATGGCCTGGGTGAACCGGAAGAATACCGCAGCTTTGTTCTTTCATTAAAACGCAGCGAAAACCAGGACTTTTCCGCAATCCTCAGGAAGCTGGTGGATATGCAGTATGAGCGTAACGATATCGATTTTTCACGCGGCAAATTCAGGGTCAGGGGTGATACCCTGGAAATACAACCCGCCTACGAGGACACTGCCCTGCGCATTGAGTTTTTCGGCAATACAGTTGACCGGATAATCCGGATCGACCCACTGACGGGGGAAATAATCGGGGAGCATGACTCACTTGATTTGTATCCCGCCAAGCATTTTGTCACCTCTCATGAAAAGCTGCTGCTGGCCATTGAAAGCATTAAAGTGGAATTGGTTGAGCGCCTGGCAGAACTGAAAACCCAGGGTAAACTGCTTGAAGCTGCCCGCCTGGAGCAGCGGACTAATTACGACCTGGAAATGCTGCGGGAAGCGGGTTATTGCAACGCCGTGGAAAACTATTCACGCCACCTGGCACAGCGCCCACCCGGCAGTACCCCATGGACGCTTTTGGACTATTTCCCGCGGGATTTTCTCCTTTTTATCGATGAATCTCACATGACCATACCTCAAATTCGCGGTATGTATAACGGCGACCGGTCCAGAAAGGAAATCCTGGTGGACTACGGGTTCCGCCTGCCGTCTGCTTTGGATAACCGTCCGCTGAACTTCAGCGAGTTCAATAAACATATCAACCAGGTCGTCTATACGTCAGCAACACCCTCGGAATATGAAACCAGCCAGAGTGCGCAGATTGTTGAACAGCTGGTCCGCCCAACAGGGCTGCTTGAACCGACAATCGAAATCAAACCTACTAAAGGTCAGATTGACGATCTGCTCTTTCAGATTAAGAGCTGCGTGAATAAACAGCAGCGCTGCCTGGTAACCACCCTTACCAAGAGAATGGCGGAAGAACTGGCTGACTATTTGCTGGAGATGGGCGTCAAAACTCATTATTTGCATTCCGAAGTTGATACTCTGGAAAGAGTGGAAATTCTGAGAGACCTCCGCCTGGGTGTATACGATGTTATTGTGGGCATCAATCTTCTCAGAGAAGGACTTGATCTTCCGGAAGTCAGCCTTGTGGCCATCCTGGATGCGGATAAAGAGGGCTATCTGAGGTCCAGAGGCGCTTTAATCCAGACCATGGGACGCGCCGCACGGCACGTAGAAGGACATGTCGTCATGTATGCGGACACCATTACCGCTTCAATGCAAAATGCTATCGAAGAAATCGAACGAAGGCGGAAAATCCAGGAAGAATATAACAAGACGCATGGAATTACACCCCAGGGCATCCAGAAAGCGATAAAGGATATCACCGAAAGGGTCGCTGCCTCAGTGGCGGAAGAAAAAGCAGCCTACACAACCACTGCCGGCGGAGGCTATCTTGCCGGAAGCGTAAAGAAACCAGCCAGCAGAGAAGAAGTCACCCGCCTTATCAAAGACCTGGAAGTGCAGATGAAGCAGTCCGCTAAAAACCTGGAATTCGAAAAAGCCGCCCTGCTGAGGGACAGGATCATCGAGCTGAGAAGAGAGTTTGAATTTGCCGATATCGCCCGGAGCGCCGGCAAGGTACCAAAATAGCCCATCCCCTTTGACATACAAGTTTCCGGAAAGACAGTAACGAACTGACTGTATTTAGTTTACAGTTCACAGTCGGAAAAAGGGAATGGTGGAATAACCCATGAGGCGACCGGCGACAATGGTTATTAAGCACTGACTCCAGTGCAAAAAGGTACTTTAACCAAAAACAGATTGCTTGACCAAAACAGGTTGCACTGAAAAATAATTAGAGATTTTACTCATTATTCGCTCTATATGAGCCAAGCACATTAAAAAGAGAATAGAACTCGCCAGTAAAATGGCCAACCGGGCTGGTTCTTTTCGGTAATATGCCAATAATCGCCTGAAGTTAATACCAATCGCCATCAAAATGCTGCCATTTCGGATACGGTTATTCATGCGGATACGTAATTTGCCATTCCGGGTTTTCCGTTTGAACTGAGAGACCGTGCCTTCTATGGCAGGTCTTAGATTACAAAGTGTCCGGTAGTTTTCCTCACCCAGTTGTTGACGCCGCCTGGATAATAGTAGTTGACGATCATTGAAAATCAAACTGAAGAACCTTTTTCCGGAATTGACCAGACAATGTTCTCGCTGTGAGCAGACGCTGCAAATAGCCGTGGCAAAATGGACAATATGGTGCTCTTTCTCCGGTTGATAGGTCTGATTCAGGGGGGATTGCCCGACCGGACAAGTGATCACCTTATTGGCTTCGATCTTAAATTGGGCCAGGGATAGATCATCTTCTGCCAACTTGCGTCCTTTTACTTCAGTAGGAATTAGTGTCACTGATTCTTGACGACAAGCGCTTTCGGCTTTTTCACCACTGTATCCGCCGTCCGTGATTAGTTGATCGACCCCGGTTCGCTCTTTGAGTTGTGAAATACGCTCTGGTAAGATCGTGTCATCCGCTGTATTGTTGGTATACAGGCTGACATCGGTCAGCAACTGTACTGGATTATCTGGATGGCAGGTTTCAGCAATATTAAGGATATCGCCATGATAGTTCTCGCCGTTTTTATTCCGAAAAGTGGCGGTATCATCGGCCGGGTTCTGTAATGAGCCCGAACTAATCTCTTTGGCTGGCTTCGCCTCGATTTTGGTTTTTCCCAGACTGACTGCGATAACATATTGTTCCAGTAAAACTCGGCCAAGGTGATGGTAGCTTTTTAGTTTACTAATCTCGGATTGATTCTCATAATAGCGGTGCAGTTCAAAAAGTAAATCGCCCAGCTTCTGGAGATGTTCTTCAACTTCCGCCCGTTTGAGCTGGTAGGCAAGATGGTCGGCTTCTTCCTCAATATATCCGGCTAATCTCTCTTTCCAGCATAATTGCTCGGCTTCCGGTAAATCCCGGTAAAAATTCTGCAAGACCTTGGCAATCAACTCCAACCGTGACATCTGCTTGATACTGGAGCCAATCATTGTAGAATCCATGCGCTGCATTTTGGTATTGAGCTTGAGCTTACTGATGGTCTCATCGGTGAGGTTTTTGAATTCTTCTTCCAGCAGGTTACGACCACTTTTACTTTCATAATCCAGCAGTCTTTGCCGGTTGTAATAAATCGTCCGTTCACTTAGTGTTATATCTCCCAGATTATCCTGACCTAATGCCCGAGCTGTTAAGAGATTGAAATCAAACTGATCCAGTAACTCTTCATCGGTATAGTCAAAAATCCATTTCAGGATTTCCAGCCCTACCCAGATATTGACCGGAAAGTTGGGACGGCTTTCGATAGTACTGTAGAGTACAGCATAACGCCGTTCATCGATCTTCTCAAAAACGAGTTTACGAAAAACCGGAGCCCAGCTTTTATCCAACCGTTTCATCGTTCCGACTGAAAACTGGTGCACCATTCCGTAGATGGTAACCTGGCGATGTTTTTGGTTCTCTTTAAACATGGTTTTTAACCTCTTGAGACTAAGCTATTCTTATCTCAAGTATACTATTTACTCGTAGTATATTCAATAGTTTTATATGTACCTTTTTGCACTCGGGTCA
>CAYLVC010000200.1:0-6007 GCA_964387005.1 uncultured Dehalococcoidales bacterium
ATCAGGCTTTCCGCTATGGGGGAGACGAGTTTGCTGTCCTCCTGCCTCATACCAATATAGAATCCGCCTTGAAAGTAGCTGAAAGAATACGCCAGAAAACCTTTGCTCAAATTGAAATCGGTTCTGTTCCCATCAGCATCAGCCTTGGATTAGCCTGCTGGCCTGCCGACGGAATCGGTCCCAATGACCTGCTGGCAGCAGCCGATGCAGCCCTTTACAAAGCCAAGAGAAGTGGAGGTAACCGAAGTGTCTATTCCACAGTCAACCTTGTCCCTTCAACCGCTTCAACTACCGCTCTTGCTGCCATCGCTGTTCCTGAAACACAGGATAGTGAAGCTTTAAGCGCCATTTATGCCCTTGCGGCTACTGTAGATGCCCGGGACATTTCCGGGCACAACCATTCAAAACAGGTCCATGATTACGCTATCGCTATCGGAGAAGGACTCAGGATGGACCAGCTTGAAATTAACAGGCTGGGTACTTGCGCATTATTACACGATATTGGTAAGATTGGCATAAGTGATGAAATATTGAACAAACCGGAAGCGTTAACAGAGCAGGAACAGGAATTATTCAGGTCACATCCCCGGCTGGGAGCTGCCATTGCCAGCCATTCCAGCCAGCTTGTGCCATGCATACAGGGCATCTTGCATCATCACGAAAGGTTTGACGGCAATGGATATCCGAATGGACTCAAGGGCGAAAACATACCCCTTGAATCGCGTATCCTGGCTATTGCCGACACATTTGCCTTGATGACCAGCAGCCGCCTGTACTCTCAGGCTTTGCCCTGCGAAACTGCCAGAGAGGAAATCAGAAAAATGGCCGGAAAGCAATTTGATCCAAAACTTGTTGAGGTTTTTTTGGATGTCATACAAAAAGTAATCAGTCTGCCGGAAAAGATTAAAATAAAAAGTGAAACTATTTAGGTTATTTCCAGAATCTTCAGGTGTGGGAGGAAAGTCATGGAATCAGAAATTATCCAGGTATTGATAATCAGCCAGCAGTCCCTGTTTCGCCAGGGCATACAGCAGTCCCTTTCCAATCTTCCCGATATTAACGTATTGGGCACCTCCGAAATCAATGAAAGTATCTTGAATATAGTGGATAATGTCCCCCCGGATGTAGCTTTAATGGATATCGACGGCTCAGCTGAGGCCGGACTCAGCCTGGCACGAAAGATAAAACAGCACTCATCCAGTATTGCCATCGTCGTCCTGGCTTCAAATCCCAGCGATGAGCAACTCTTTGAGGTGCTTAAGGGACAGGCTGCTTCCTACTTGAGCAAGGAAACCACTGCCGAAAACCTGGTTGAAACCATTCGCAGGGTAGCACATGGTGAACATCCCATTAATGAAAGCCTTACCACCAGACCCAAAGTAGCAGAACAGGTATTGCTCCAGTTTCAGGAACTATCCAGACGGACTGAAGCTGAAGCGTTCATCTCTCCTCTTACTCCCCGCGAGATGGAAATATTAAAGTATATTGGGCAGGGTTATTTGAACAAGCAAATTGCAGTAGAACTGGGCATAAGCGAGCAAACAATTAAAAACCATGTGACATCGATTCTTCGCAAACTCAACGCCAACGCCCGCACCGAAGCTGTGGTCCTGGCTTTAAAACAGGGCTTGATAACCATTAACTAAGGGATTTCATAACGCCAGGTGAAGCCTGTTATAACTCCTGTTTGCAGCCTGACCGGTTCTGCCCGTGGCAGACGGACTCATTCGGGGGCCTTAACGGGCTTAACTTTTTCAATAATAATTCCTGGTGTTCCCTGTGCTTTTTCAGACCTGTCTGGATATGGTATGATCAACAGGGTGTTGATTATTAATCCTTTTTTAAGGTAGAAAAAGAAATTAAAGGCGGATTTTGTTAACATCGAGACCGAACTGCAAAACCTTATGATATGTTTGTATTCCACACCAGATATAACCTCAATGCCATGCTTTGAATTCAGCCCGAAGGCTTTCCCGGAGAAATTCCCTGAAGTTGGCTCATTCAGGTGCTGAATATGCTGGACGTTGCAGTTATCGGCGGAGGTCCGTCAGGCAGCAGGACCGCCTTCAAACTGGCTGAATCAGGCTATCGCGTTGTGGTACTTGAAAAAAAGTCCGGGATAGGCGAAAAATCCTGCTGTAGCGGAATCGTCAGCCACGAATGCGCCAGGCTTTATAATATACCTGATGAGGTTATTCTGAGGCAGGTCAACAGCGCCAGTATCTATTCTCCTGACGGGGATTGTATTCACGTTTACCGCCCTGAAATACAGGCCTGTATTCTGGACCGCAGTAAATTTGACCGCCTGCTGGCAGAAAGAGCAGCGGCAGCAGGCGCAAAATACTATCTTTCCACAGCTGTAACAAATATCTCCACGCATTCAGAACACCTTGATATCGAAGCTGAAACCAGTGGCAAAACCGTCCACTTCCAAACCAGAGTTGCGGTTATCGCCAGCGGTTTTAATACCAGGCTGACCCGTAAGGTCGGTCTGGCAGAGACCGGCTACTACGTTCATGGCGCACAAATCGAATGCACTACCAGCCGGATCAGCGAAGTTTCGGTCTATTTCAACCAGGAGGTTTCACCGGGGTTTTTTTCCTGGATTATACCGACTGACCAGGACCGTTGTCTGGTCGGTCTTCTTGCCCGTTTCAACCCGGGACCTCTATTGCATAACTGGACTGCCCGGTTGGAGTCAACCGGTATTATTCGGAGCAATGGTTCCGGCATGCGTTACGGCAGTATCCCTTTAAAACCTTTAAAAAGAACTTATGGAGAAAGATTCCTGGTTGTTGGCGATGCGGCCGGGCAGGTCAAACCCACCACCGGTGGTGGGATTTACTTCGGAATGCTGTGTGCCGATATTGCCGCAGACACTCTTGATACTGCCGTCAGCCGTTCTGATTTCAGCGTTAAAACGATGGCTTGCTATGAACAGTCCTGGCATAAAATACTGGCTAATGAGCTGAAATCCGGCTACTATGCACGGAGATTATACGAGCGTTTGAATAACAAACAGATAAATGGGCTATTTAGCACGCTGAATAATTCCGGCATGATAGAAAAGGCCGTCCAGCGGCAGGACCTTTCTTTTGACTGGCACGGCGGCCTTCTTTTAAAGGCAGTCAGTATGGGCGCAGCCCATGGAGTAAAACGAGCTTTCAGTCTTCCTGCTGGCATCTTCCGCAAAAACAAGGATTAACCCAAATTTATTCACAAAAACTGCTTGTGTTAAAATAGAGTTGAGTAAAGAAATGACCAGCAATCTGTTAGAAGAACTATTAGCCCGCTTGCCTTATTCTCCTGGAGTTTACATAATGCGAGACGCCAGGGGTACAATTCTTTACGTTGGCAAAGCCATTAATCTTCGTAACCGGGTCAGGTCCTATTTTAATTCACACGCCGGCCATACACCCAAAACCCAGAGATTGGTTGAGGAAATCAATGATTTTGAATTCTTTGTTGTCCCTTCCGAGCAGGAAGCCCTCATTCTGGAATTGAACTTGATAAAAAGGTATTGGCCTCCCTATAATGTTCTGCTCAAGGATGACAAAACCTTTCCTTATCTGAAAATAAAGTCTAAGGAAGAATGGCCTAGACTGCATATTACAAGAAAGCTGGAAGATGACGGCAGCCGTTATTTCGGCCCTTTTGCCAGTGTACATTCTTTGAGACAAACCCTGGATGTCCTGAAAAGGATATTCCCCCTGCGTACCTGCACCAAACAGATACATCCTGGAAAAAACACCAGGCCGTGTTTGAACTATCATATCAAACAATGTCTGGCTCCCTGTACCGGCAATATCGACCGCCATGACTATCAGGCAATTATCGATCAACTGGTCCTTTTCCTGGAAGGCAAACATGAGAAAATTACGCGCAATCTCAAGAAAAGAATGGATGAGGCTGCCGGATCAATGGACTTTGAGATGGCCGCCCGCTACCGCGACCAGTTAAAGTCGATACAGAACGTTGTGGAAGGGCAGACTATCGCCATGAAGGTCAGGGGAGAGCAGGATGTGGTTGCTTTTGCCAGTGAAAACGATCAGGCCTGCGTTCAGGTCTTTTTGATACGTAACGGAAAACTGATCGGCCGTGAAAGTTTCACCCTTCAAGGCACCAATAACGAAGACCCCCAGCAAATACTGGCCAGTTTTGTTAAGCAGTTCTACAGCTCCAGCCCTTATATTCCCAGACTGCTTCTCCTCCAATACCCTGTTGAAGAAAAAGATGTCATTGAAAAATGGCTATCGAACAAAAAAGGCGCCGGCGTCAGGGTCGAAACGCCCCTCAGAGGAAAGAAAAAGCAGCTTATGGACATCGTGGTGGAAAACGCCGGACAGGGATTGGAACAACTGAAAATCAAACAAATGGCTGTCCCATCCACGCTGTCTGAAGCCTTAAGCGGCATTCAAAATCAGCTCAAGCTCAAGGCCTATCCTTCCCGTATCGAAGGCTACGACATCTCCAACATCCAGGGGACTGATGCTGTCGGCAGCATGGTGGTTTTCGAAGAGGGCAAACCCCGAACATCCTCCTACAGACGTTTTAAGATTAAAACTGTAGAAGGGGCCAATGACTTTGCCATGATGCAGGAAATGCTCCGGCGCCGGTTTAAAAAATCTCTATCTTCTGATTCAGATTCATCCGGTTGGAAAATATTACCTGACCTGGTGTTGATCGACGGAGGAAAAGGACAGCTCAACGCAGCCCTGGAAGTCATGCACGAACTGGGGCTCACTTCAATTCCTCTGGCCGGTCTGGCCAAAGAAAACGAGGAAATATTTCTTCCCGGACAATCCAATCCTGTAGTACTTTCAGCCTCATCCCCGGAACTCAAACTCCTCCAGAGATTGCGCGACGAAGCCCATCGTTTCGCTATAACCTACTTCCGGAACGTGCACAAAAAACGCACATTCGCTTCTTCTCTGGATGAAATCAGCGGCATCGGACCAAAAAAGAAGAAGGCACTAATCAGGCAATTCGGTACCATCCAGAACATCCGGCAGGCTTCCCTGGAAGATCTGGCAGCAGTTAAAGGAATTAACAGCAGCCTGGCGGTAAAGATCAAGGAAGGATTGTAAAACTAACTAAAGCAGGAAACGCCTGACAGCCCTGGCGACCCCGCAGTCCTCAACATCCGCCGTAATGTAATCCGCCCTGGACTTAAGGTCGTCAGGGGCGTTCTGCATAGCCACAGACAGACCGGCAGCAGACAGCAGGGCAATATCATTCAGTCCATCGCCGATGGCCATCACTTCGGCGGTAGTGATGCCCAGATAACCGGTCAGCGCTTCCAGTGCCCGTCCCTTCGAAACGCCATTTAAAAGAACATTTATGAAGTGATGACCGGGATATTGCGGAGTAGTGCTCCAGGACAGGTATAATTCGTCACTGATTCTTTTGGCGAATTCCCTGACCCTTTTTTCATCTTCAGGCGTATTGAAAATGATTCCACCCCGGATGATCTTTTCTCTCTGCCAGAGAGTATTGAAGTCTTCAACAGTGGCTTCTATGCCGAACAGTTTTCTGCGCAATTCGGTCCGCCAGCTAGTCGCAGTAACAAAGTATCTGTCAAAGGAAAAAAGGTCAAGCGGGACATTGTCTTTGCGGGCTATCTCACAGACCTGCTTAACCGTCTCAGGCGGGATGAACTGCGTATAGACCGAATGATTCAAAGCAGTGTCGTAGACCACGGCTCCATCAAAAAATATATGGGGACCCCTGACACCGATTACATCAAGAATTGGTTTACAGGCGCTGATTATCCTGCCGGTACAGATTGAGATCTTGATTCCGGTTTCAGCGGCTTCGTTCAACGCCAGCCGGTCGGTTTCTGAGATGGCGTTTCGTTTATTAACCAGGGTGCCATCTACATCCAGTACCAGCAGTTTATACTTGCTTTTAATTTTGCCCTCCAGCCTGGCGTAGAAATTCATTGTATAGAACATTTCCAACACAAAAATTACAGGGGCGGATTGCCATAATACCCGCCCCTGACTTG
>CAYLVC010000201.1:0-5996 GCA_964387005.1 uncultured Dehalococcoidales bacterium
AGGCATGAACCTGAACTTCACCTGGGGACTCCACAACGGGCTGGGTGAATGGCATACCGGCCTGGATCCGCACGTACACCCTTATCCGGAAGTCCTGGTTTTTGCCGGGCTGGATACGGCCAATGTCGGCTACCTGGGCGCTGAAATCGAGTTCTGCCTGGGGGAAGAACAGGAGACTTACACCTTCAATGAACCCACCGTGGTCATTATTCCCGCTGGTCTTCCTCATGGCCCGACGGTAACCAAACGCATTTTTAGTCCGAAAGGTTTCGCTTTTTACCTGGCTGCTTTAGGGGCTGTGCCGGAAACCGACTGGATGGGGGAAGGGGCTGCAAAACTTTCCCCGGCTCCGGCCAGAATTCTGAAAAACAAACCGGTCAGGTCAACCGGAAAATATGCCCACCTGTTGAAACCCCTTAAATCAGGCCAGCTGACAGAGCGCGGAAAGCTGGTTGCATCCAGATTTACGCCTGAGCAGATAGCCCAGTATGAGGAGAAAAGTAAAAAAAGCGGCGAGAAGCTGGGACCGGGCAATGCCGACCACCTTACCTGGTTCTACGGCAAAGATCTGGAAGGTACGGACGTCAACCTAACCTGGGGCTTTTACAGCAAACCCGGCATCTGGCACCGCGGAGTAGGAGCGCATGTTCATCCCGTGGATGAAGTCCTGGTTTTTGTGGGTACGGACCCGGATAATATAGATTACCTCGGGGCGGAAATAGAGATTGACCTGGGCAAAGAGCATGAAAGATACCTTATTAGCAAACCCAGCGTCGTCATATGCCCGGCGGGGCTTCCCCACAACCCCGTGGTTGTCAGATGGGTGGACAGGCCCTATGCCTTTTTCCTGATCAACCTTTCCGGCGAGCACGATACCAGGTCCTATGACTGAATAACCGGTTTCAGCGGCAGCCGGCTTGACCTGAATTTAGAATAAGTATCCAGGGAGGGCATATATAGATGAAAACAGGAAAGTATGAACACCTGCTTAAACCTCTGAGCATTGCGGCAGTGACCAGGGCAGAGCCGGGAAAGGCCAGCGCTAACCCTTTTAAAAATACCGGAAACGCAGACAGCATCTACTGGCTGAACGGCCGGGACCACCTCAACGGAATGAAACTGAATTTTTCCTGGGGTTTCTATACCGGCCTGGGTGACTGGCACCCGGGCATGGACCCCCACGTGCATCCTTATCCGGAGTGCCTGGTATTCGTGGGGCTTGATCCTGATAACGTCCAGTACCTGGGCGCCAAAATGCAATATTGCCTGGGCAAGGAACTGGAGATGCAGGTTTTTGACAGGCCTTCGGTTATCACCGCACCGGCAGGACTGATGCACTGCCCTTCGGTTACCCTGGATGTAACCAATCCCGTGGGGTATAGTTTTTTTATTATTTCCCTGGGAGCAGAACCCACCACCCGGTGGATGGGTGATGGAATCTCAGAGGAGCAAATCAAACGAATGCAGGGCTCAGCCGATGCCGGCGGAGCCAAAAGCCTGATGAAGTCCTCCTTCGGCCAGAAAAGGGTGCACGTCTCCAGAGAGACCATGACTCACGGTCATATTTACGACCATAACATCAAACCCCTGACGCCCACCCTTCAATCTCCGGACAAAATAACGTCCGCTAAAAAAGCTGAATTCGGACAAATGCTGGAAAACGGACGGAGGCCCGGACCGGGTATGACCGGTCAGGCTGCATGGATGTTCGGCAGTGACCTGGATGGCATGGATGTCACTTTCGCCTGGGGTATTAACAAAAGCCCCGGCATCTGGCGACGCGGTCCCGGAAAAGGCGCCCATGTTCATCCCGTGGACGAAGTCCTGGTTTTTGCCGGTACAGAACCCGGGGATATCGATTACCTGGGGGCGGAAATCCAGATGGATATGGGAGCGGAACACGAAAGGATTATCATTGACAAACCAACCGCCGTCCTCTGTCCGGCCGGAGTACCCCATTGCCCCATTGTAACACGCTGGGTGGATAAGCCCTTCGCCTTCCTGCTGATTTCACTGGGTGCTAAACACGAGACCACTTATATAGATTAGCTTTTTCACCACTGTTCGTGTCATTCTGGAGGCCTCCCGGTTTTTCCTTTACCTCAAACCGGGAGGCTGAAGAATCTTGTATCTCAGGGCGGCGGAGGCCTTTACAGGTTGGAGATTATTCTTTCGAATTCGGATCAGCATATAGTTGGCCGGATTTAAGAGTGAAATACCTTGGGCTCGATTTCAGGTATTTCACCAGACAGGATATATACATAATGTTCTTTCATTTGCAGTCTATTAATTCATTCCAGGGTGATATTTCCACCCCCTGACCCTGAGATCCTTCGTCCGCAGGCGGACTCCAGGATGACACTTACAGTGCGGGCAGCTCAACAGTAGCAACGCTATGTCACTTTGGTCGGTTTTCATTCTTCGAATAAAGGCCATGTTTTTATTTTATACTTGTTAGTGTCCTGGACCGAGTCCAGGCCTGAAACCAGTTGGCGTGAAGCTAAATTTACACTAAGTTTTCGTTTTTGGGAAAGTCAGTTTCTATATCTGATGCACCTCCCTCGTAGCCTTGTTCTTCCAGTAGCCCCGCGCCTGAAGCGGCCAGTTAAAGGAAATGGCACCGGGACGCGGGCAGTCATTCACGCAGCAGCCGCAGTACCAGCACTCCTCCGGATGCAGTATAATCGGCGGCTTGCCTTTCTGCGGATGGGGTATATAAACGTCTATCTGGCAGACTTCCACACAATGGTTGCACCCGTTGCAGACCTCCGGATTGAATATCACCGGCTTGTTGGGTGTGGCCAGATTGGGCATAGCAACTACTTTTTGCTCAGACATCTTTTTCTCCAAAAGACTTATTTTTTATTTTTCTCCCGGACGTTTTTCTCTGTGAAAGTGTTTTCTCAATTTTTATCGTCCGCCGTATACCCCGGTATAATCCCTGTTATGGGCTTCATATTGCGCTTTCATATTGCCCCAGAAGTTAACCGGCAATTCTCCCATGGTGACCTTGCCGTTTTCCTGTTTGATCGTCAGGAACTTGTTCCATTCCGGCGGGTCTATGGCCGGGTAGTCTATTCTTCGTAAACCCAGAGGCAGGCTGCTGGCTTTGCGTGCCAGAGAAGCCTGGATGATGATTTGAGCATAGGTCAGCAGGCTGGTGTCCTCCAATGTGCGCATCAGCTTGTGCGGGTCCAGCGCAAAGAGCATGGGGACGGACTCCGTTTCGATTTTTCTCAGCGCATCCATGCCCATGTTCATAAGAGACTCGGTCTTGAACTCACTTACATAATACTGCATGGCCCTGGCAATTCCGGCGTGCACCTCTCTCCATTCCAGGCCGCTGCTGCGCTTGACCGGCGCATAAACCCGGGCTTTCTCACCGTCGACCTGTTCCCGCGAAACAGCGGATGCACTTACCTGCCGTGCATAGGCCGCCGCTTTCCTTCCGGCATACCTCCCTGTGGCTGCAGCGTAGCTGTGGTCCTCCGGAGAGAACATTGTCGTACCCGCCGCATACAGACCTTCAAGCGTGGTCTTCAGGTCCCAGTCGACCAATACCCCACCTCCATACCCCGCTTCCTGCCACTGGGGCAGACTTGCACCCTCAATGAACTTGTAAGCCTGGAGCAGGTCGCGGCCGGGATCATATCCGGCTTTGTTAAAGGTATCAATGATTATTTTTGTAGTCGATTCTTCACCCAGCATCAGGTTCCAGGTGGCCCTTCTCTCCACATCGGGCATTGAGGGGAAATCACCGTAGAACGGCAGCTTGTATTCACCCTTAAGTATGCCTTCCCGGATGGTTTCTTCGACCCCGGGAGGGGGCATCATGGCTCCTGCATCAACCCAGCCCTGAATCGGGTAAGGCACTCTCTTGCCGGCAGCGTCCACTATAGGAACATTCTCATAGCTGGCGTCACCCGCCCCGGTATACCATTTGTGCTTCAAGCCCGTGGCAATACGCAATACCCCGGTAGCCTCCATTTTGGTTAAAGCCGCCCCCGCCCTCCAGGCCATGACGGTTCCATCCCCGGTAATGGTACGGGACATCATATTGGAATATCCGCACAACTCGGTGCTTAACAGCCAGATCGAGCCTGCCCCGGCGGTGGAGATGATAGTAGATTTAGCTTTAAATATCATAAATTCACCGGTCCGGTTATTCAGACCGGTAGCGCCCACCACCCTGGCTCCCTGTTCCCCTTTTTCAGTCAGCAGGCTGGTCCCCATCACACGGTCGAAGATTTTCACGCCCAGGCGTTTGCATTCCTTTTTCAAGGCCGGTTTAAAAGTGCTTCCCCAGACCCGGATTACAACATCATTCCTTTTCTCATTGGGATCATAAGGTTTTCCGTACCTTGCGTCAGGCGCATAGCTGTGCGTCCATCCGTAGCGCGGGGATATCATTAATTTGGACTTTTCGTCCCGGCCTATAGCTCCCGCATATTCATCTTTAGTGTCCCTGATTTTACCACCCATAAGCTCCATTTCCTGAAGTGTATCCCAGTCCTCACGGCACTGGATCTGGATTCCGATGCCGTTGCAGTACGGCCGGCCGGCCATGTGTACCGCCCACTCATCCGGGTCAACGTTGGATAGCGGATTGGCCGGAGCGTTGCACCAGTGATCGCAGCCCGGGCCTCCGGCGCCGCTTCTGATCGTATCCCCTTTTTCCACCAGGACAACGCTGGCGCCCGTCCTGGCGGCGCTGATGGCCGCCCAGCAGCCGGCTATACCGCCCCCGATAACCAGCACATCGGCAGTGATTTCCTGCTCCTGGTCGAAACGGACAGGATACGGCCAGTCCGGAGCATGACCCTCTTCTTTGAAATAATCATGCCATGTAGTCACTTCATCAACCTCCTTGCTGTTTTCTTCGCAAATGTAACTCCATTCTACGTTTCTCGTGTGCGAATTACAACATGTACGTAGTCTTAACTATTAACTACAATATTTGCCACCGCAGGGTATTTTTAGATATTATCCGGATAGAAGTCCTGGCATTTAAGAATTTGGAGAAAATAATGCCGCAAGAAATCAAGACCATCACCCTGCCTCTGCCCTTTAAGTCCGGCAAAGTCAACTGTTACCTGATAAAAACATCCGGTGGCTTTGTCCTGATCGATACCGGTTGTTCAAACATGCGGGATTACCTTGAAAAGGAGCTTGAAAAGGCGGGATGCAGACCCGGCAGCCTGAAAGCTGTTATTTTAACTCACGGAGATTTCGACCATACCGGCAATGCCGCCTACCTGCGCCAAAAATATGGCGCTGGAATAGCCATGCATTATTACGATGCGGGCATGGTTGAGCGGGGCAATCTCTTCTACAACAGAAAGAACGGCAACGCTGTCATCGGCAGGATTGCCTCACTCTTTTTCGGTTTCGGTAAATCCTCCAGGTTTAAAGCTGATCAGTATTTCGAAAACGCCAGCGATCTGTCTGCCTTCGGCCTTGATGCCAGCGTCGTTCATATCCCGGGGCATTCGAAAGGCTCCATCGGAATCCTGACCGGTGACGGCAGTCTGATTTGCGGCGATCTCCTGGTAAATGAGGAAAAACCGCGTCTCAACACTATTATCGATGACCCTGCGGCAGCTCAAGCCAGCCTTGAAGCCCTGCGCGGAATGGGCATCAAAAAAGTATATCCCGGTCACGGCAAACCCTTCCTGCTGGAGGAACTGAAAACCAAAGACGGTTAGTATGTTATGTGAAGTTATTCTTCAGGCGGTAAGCCCTGAAATACGATAAAACGGAAGGCTGTTTTCCCCCTCAAACCCTCTGATGATCGAATAGAGGGCAAAAACCCGGACTGGTCTACCGGCCAGGTAAAAACTATCCGCATGGTGCGTAACACACTCCTCATCTTTCCGGTGACGGCAGCAAAGTTTCAGGCTATTATTGAAATTGAAGAACCAAAAAAGGAGATTCAAATGGCGAAAAGGCTTTATCGCAGCAAAAACAACCGCATGCTGGCAGGTGTTTGCGCCGGT
>CAYLVC010000202.1:0-2628 GCA_964387005.1 uncultured Dehalococcoidales bacterium
CTGGGTGACATCAGTTCAACCGGAAAACTATTAAAACCTTATGGGCCTGTTCCCAGGGAAGAAGCCTTTAAAGCCTATAAAGAACAGGCTGCCATTTTAGCCGAAGGCGGAGTGGACGGCTTCATCATTGAAACCATGTTTGACCTTCAGGAAACTTTATGCGCCCTTCAGGCCTGCAAAGAAGCTAGTGATTTACCGGTTATTGCCTCTATTACCTTCAACACCATTGACCGGGGCGGACGAACCGTAATGGGTAACTCCGCCAAAGACTGCGCCCTGGCTTTAACCGCTGCCGGGGCTGCCGTAATTGGTACCAACTGCGGCAGTCTTGACCCCCTTCAAATAGCAGAAATCGTCAAAAGCATGAGAGAAGTCAGCCCGCTCCCCATCATTGCTCAGCCCAATGCCGGCAGACCCAAAATGCAGGATGGCCGGACTGTATTTGATATGAATCCTCCGGATTTCGCCAGCGGACTGATGAAGTGTATTCAGGCCGGCGCAGGCCTGGTCGGCGGATGCTGCGGTACCTCTCCCGCCCATATCCGGGCTATTGCCCAACTCCTGGGGAAAATTTAGCTAAACGAGCCTTGATTCCCTCATAAACCTGGGTTTAGACCAATATCACCGTCTTCTTGTATTTCCGGACGAAAAACTGAGAATAAAGTACGGATGTATTTAGGTTTGACAGTTATTGTATAATATACTTATTCGAATGTTGACTGATGTCGCTGTTTAAAGTATTGGCCTGATTTTGTTGACTTATGTCAACACAGTATTATGCATCCTTGAATGACCATCCTGAGATATTGAACAACCGGGGGGATAAAAATGAATAGAAACACGGGATTAAAAAGAGTATTTATCAGAGCGCTGATCTTACCGCTGTTGCTCTCCTTGATAATCTTTCCGGCTACTGCGGCTTCTGGATCTGTGCAAAACACTCCCGTCGCCGGAGCTGTACAAAACGTCGTTGTTCCGGCACCGGTTATCAGTACCTTTAGACCTGATAACGGCGCCAGCGGCGCCAGGATATCGATTTACGGGAGCAACTTAAACAATGCTACTGCTGTAAATTTCGGCGGCACTCCGGCTGCCATCACCTCAAAATCCAGAACCAGAATAACCGCCGTGGTCGGTAGCGGTTCTACCGGGAAGGTCACTGTTACCACACCCTATGGTTCAGCTGAAAGCACTACTGATTTTACCTTCATACCTGCTCCTGTTATCACCTCATTTACCCCCACCTACGGTACTCTGAAAACCAGTGTAGTCATCACAGGAGAGAATTTTATTGGAGTAAGATACGTTAAATTCGGCAAAATGAGGGCCTATTCTTACACCGTCGACTTCCCCTATCAAATCACCGCCCTGGTAGGCTCAGGAGCCAGCGGTAAAATATCGGTTACCACTGCCGGCGGCACGGCTACCAGTGATACCGATTTCACCTACTACAGACCACCTGTGGTTCGTTCATTCACGCCCAGAGCTGCCGGAGCAGGTTCCACTGTAACCATCAGCGGCACCAATTTACAGGGTACGGAGCAGGTGTTCTTCGGAGGCACACCCGCCGTTTCGCATGAAATCATATCCGCCAACCTGATCACCGCCGTGGTTGGCTCCGGCTCCAGCGGCCCCATTACTGTCTCAACCCTTGTTGGCGATGCCGCCACCAGGTCAGTCTTCACTTTTCTAGGACCCCCCACCATCAATTCCATTGCCCCCGTTGCAGGTACAAGAGCGACCAAAGTCATTATTCAAGGAGAAAACCTGACAGGAGCCACCAGCGTTACTTTCGGCGGGACCAGAGCATCTTCCTTTAAAGTGAATTCCGCCACGCAAATAACCGCTGTATTAGGCAGCGGCTCCAGCGGGGAAGTCAGCGTCACTACCCACGGTGGGACCGCTTCCAGCATGGACCATTTCACCTATTATTACAAACCCACGATCACTTCGTTCACCCCCAACAAAAGCGGGACTGGCGCAGTAATAACCATCACCGGCACCAATTTCACCGGAGCAACAGCCGTCAAATTCGGCAGGACCCCGGCTGCTTTTTTTACTGTTAATTCAGATGCTGAAATTGCTGCCGAAGTCGGCGATGGAGCCAGAGGCGCGATCAGCGTCACTACCCCCGGCGGCACTGCCAACAGCAGGTCTGTTTATACCTTCATACCCCCACCCACCATCACCTCTTTCAAACCCGCCTCCGGCCTGCCTGGAACAACAGTCATGATAACCGGCAGGAATTTTACAGGTGCAACCTCAGTCTTGTTCGGAGACATTCCGGCTGCTTCATATAGAATCTCCAGTACCAGGATCATAGCCGTGGTCGGTACCGGTACCACAGGCGTTATCAGCATAACCACCCCCGGCGGAACAGTCGCAAGCACCAGTACCTTTATCCATAATTCACCCCCTGTTATTACTTCTTTCACCCCCACCTCCGCTCCCTCAGGTTCGGAGGTCATTATCACGGGTACCAATTTCATCGAAGCAACGGCTGTTAAATTCGGCAATACCGGGGCTGCTTCTTTCACGGTCAATTCCAGTATGGAGATTTCAGCCAAGGTCGGCAGCGGCTCCACTGGGACAGTCAGTGTTACCACGCCTAACGGCACGGCTGAAAGC
>CAYLVC010000202.1:2728-5955 GCA_964387005.1 uncultured Dehalococcoidales bacterium
CAGCGGCTCCACTGGGACAGTCAGTGTTACCACGCCTAACGGCACGGCTGAAAGCACTACCGATTTCACCTTCATTTCAGTCCCCTCTATCACTTCCTTTTCTCCTGATTCCGGACCGTCCGGTACTCAGGTAACCATAACCGGTACCAACTTCACAATTGACACCAGTGTTCAGTTCGGCGGCATGGAAGCTGATGATTTCACCTTTAATTCCTCTACCCAAATCATTGCATGGGTCGGTAGCGGCTCAACCGGCAGAATCACTGTTACCACCTCCTTTGGTACAGCTGAGAGCAGCGACTATTTTACCGTTATACCAGCCCCCACCATTACCTCATTTTCCCCTGCTTCCGGGACCTCCGGCACCCAGGTAACTATAAACGGTACCAACTTCACAGAGGACACCAGTGTCCAATTCAGCGGCACAGAGGCAGCTTCTGTTGTAGTCAATTCCGGTTCCAAAATAGTGGCCATTGTCGGCGGCGGTTCTACTGGCAAGATCACCGTCACCACCCCCGGTGGTACGGCTGAGAGCAGTACCGATTTTACCCATAGTGATCCCCCTGCTGTCATTTCGTTCACACCCGCCTCAGGCGGGACCGGGATAGAAGTGACCATTACAGGCACCAATCTGGCCGGAGCCACCAAAGTTCAATTCGGCGGGACTGAGGCTGCGGATTTCGATATCAATTCCGGTTCTGAAATAGTGGCCATTGTCGGCGATGGTTCTACCGGTGTTGTCACCGTTACCACTCCCGGCGGAACAGCTGTAAGCAGCAGCGAGTTTACCCACAACTCTCTCCCTTCTATCACTTCCTTTACTCCTGCCTCTGGCGGGACTGGTTCTGAAATCACAATTAGAGGTACTAATTTCATCGGAGTGACCGAAGTCCGGTTCGGCGATGTGAACACACCTTTCAACTTTGTTTCCAGTACAGAAATTACCGCCTTCATCGGTGCCGGGGCTACCGGTGTTGTCAGAGTAACTACACCCACCGGTACGGCTGAAAGCAGTACCGATTTCACTTTTATTCCGGCCCCCACTATCACTTCCTTTTCTCCTGATTCCGGACCGTCCGGTACACTGGTGACCATAACCGGTACCAATTTCACCGGCGCCACCAGTGTTAAATTTGGAGGGACCGAAGCTGGTTCATTTGTTGTTAATTCAGCAGCCGGAGCTCAACCCGGCGGTACCGAAGCCGCCTCTTTCGTTGTTGTTTCCGGCACCGAAATAATTGCCAAGGTCGGCAGCGGCTCTACCGGCAGGATTACCGTTACCACACCCGGCGGTACGGCTGAGAGCAGTACCGATTTCCTTAAAATTTCTTCCATCACCCTGACAGATGAAGATCTGCCTGAGCCTCCTTCCAGCAACTTGACCCTTCATATTATTGAACCCTCTCCGGAGAATAAAAAAGGCACGGCTGAAATTCAGGCAACCTATCAGGGTTTTTCCTGGAGCGTTTATCTGGGAGTGGAAAACAACCAGTTGTGGCTTGGCCACTTACCTTATAGGGATAAATTACCTGCATCGCTGCAAAATTTTTACGATACTCTGGGAATCACCGAAAACACCACCTACGATGATGACAAATACTGGTTTACCGGTCTTCCATCCTGGGTAAACATCGAGGAACGCGATCCTGAACTGACAGGAATGCCGGTTGTCTGTAGTATTAGTTCAGTTGACGGAGAGTTGACCTTCACCTACTTCGATAACTAGAAAGTCAGTCATCATTCAGGCTGAAAAGGCCGGACGCCCGGCCTTTTCAGCCTGCTGTTTTAAACCGGGGCTGAGTTCCCGCTTAAAACCAGCAGGCTGTTGCCTTTCCATCTTTCCCTGGCCTTTATACGCAGCAGGGCCGACCTGTGCAGAAAAGCTGAAAGACGGGTAATCGCCGTCGAACCCGCCGCTATCAGCAACACGCCCTCTCCCGCTAACCCCTTCGCCGCCTGTCTGAGAGCCAGCTCCAGCGCCCCTTCTCCCTCTTCCTCCCTTAACACACCTGCTATCAGATCGAATTTTTCATCTTTCAGGAGTGACATGCCCGGCTGGTGAATAATATTTATCCTCTCCGCCGGGCAGTGATTCAAGATCAGGTTTTTTTTCGTATATCTCAAGGCCAGCAGGTCCCTGTCTATCAATGTTATGCTCTGCGGGCGGTACCTGTTCCAGAGCAGTACCGCAGTATGCCCCTGTCCCGGGTTGTACACAGCTGCCTTTCCTGCTCCCATCGGAGGTCGATCCAAAAGAGACTTCATCAATAACTCGCCGCGGTAATCCAGCGAATCGAACTCCGCCAGCCCATAAGCCGTCTCCATCGGATAGTCCTGACCGGCAAAGTGAAATATCCGGCTGTTGCGCCGGTAAATGCCCCGCTCCAGGGCTTCCGCATTTTTCCCTGTCCCTCCGGTAGACCGGCTGAAACGGTAATGAAAAACACTATGACCGGACCGGCTCTTTTTTTGAATCACCTCTGCCCCGGGAACTTTCTCCAGCACCCCGCCAACCATTTCATCCAGCGCAGATACCACCACCACTGCCGTTATTCCACCCGGCGCCAGATGTTCGCCCGCCTCTCCCAGCAGGCTGGCAATTACACCTTCCCCCACTTTCCCCGGAATATTGGATACTATCAGATCAAAATCGTCTTTAGAGATATCGTCATAGCCCAGGCTGCCGTAGACCTCTATGCCTTCCAGCCCGTTCAAACCGGCATTCTGAGAAGCATATTCCACAGCCAGCGCATCCCTGTCAACCATATGCAGGCTGCAATGCTGCAGGCTGCACTCCTGCAGGCTGCTGCCACGATAAACCTTTTTCAGTGTCAGTCCCAGGGGTCCATAGCCGCAGCCCAGGTCCAGTATGCTCTGCGGCGCCGGATAATCAGCTTCAACTATGCTGCGCAGTAAAAACTGCGTACCCAGATCGACGTCATGGCTGCTGAACAGCTCCTGCGATGTCCTGAAAACCAGGCTTTGTTTGCATATGTTATAGGTCAGTATTTTCTTGAAATAGACATCCTCAGGTTTCACATACACCCCCGAAAAAAACAGGCCACGGAGCGCTTCCGCGGCCTGCTGCCTGTCTTATCCGGTCATATCGCCCGGTTAGAAGTCCTTGCTTTCCATTTGCGTTTTCTTGGTTAGTTCCTCGTCCCACTTCTGGTATCCATCCCTGTCCAGCTTAAGGGAATCACGGTACCAGGTCATCTCTTTGAGAT
>CAYLVC010000203.1:0-5944 GCA_964387005.1 uncultured Dehalococcoidales bacterium
TCCCTGAGAGTGGACTGGCCGTAATTCCCCGTTCCTTCATATAGTATTCCGTCTTTGATCGCCAGTCCCTGGGTAAAAGCCTCTTTATCATGGGGATAGGTGTTAACGATCTGGAAACGTATGAAAGGTACGTTATGAGATAAAGCGGAAGGAGTACTCGTTGATGCCGTTCCTTCAGCAGGAGGTGAGTCCGCAGGGGCGGAGGTTGTTATGACAGGACTTGAGCGTGCAGCAGCCAATGGACTTTCAACGACTTTATCAAGCGGTGTAAGAGTACGGGCAGGTAACAATCCAGTGCCAGCTGAAATGGCAGGGGAAATGGATTGGGACCCTGCAGTTGACGCCGGAAGTACCTCAACAGTGCCGGCACAGGCTGATAATGCGGCAAGGATCATCATCCCGGCTGCCGTCAAGACGTATTTTTTTATTGAATGCAACATCATTGACAAGAGCCTATTCTGCTTCAAAAGACTTACCGCAAGGATTATACATAGTGTTACCCCCCAGGCACCTTTATATTTGCACCATGACCTTAATGGCTTCAGGGTCTTTCTGCTGGGATTCGAAGGCTTCCTCGATTTTCTCCAGAGGATATCTGTGGGTTAACATGGGAGCCATCTTAACTTTCCCCTCCTGGAGCAACTTGACCGCTCCTGGCAGGTCCCAGCGCAGTCCGCAGCCTACCAGAGTCAGGTCATTGGAA
The DNA here is from genome assembly GCA_964387005.1 of uncultured Dehalococcoidales bacterium. Taxonomy (GTDB): domain Bacteria; phylum Chloroflexota; class Dehalococcoidia; order Dehalococcoidales; family UBA3254; genus CAYLVC01. The sequence goes on from CAYLVC010000203.1 coordinate 704, forward strand.
ACAATAGCAGTTGGATTCCAGGTAAAAGGTTTTTCGTAAATCCCGACGATGTTTATTTTTCCACCCCGGTGGGTGATGCGAATGGCCTGTTCGAAGGTGGCAGCTGTACCGGCTACCTCAAAGACAATATCCGCTCCTTTGCCTGAATTCAATTCCCGGATTATAGGCACCAGGTCCTGACTGGCAGCATCGACAACCAGGCTGGCCCCGCTCTCTGCGGCCATTTTAAGGCGTTTTTCTCTTCTGCCGCTGGCGATTATCTGTTTAATGCCCATAGACTTCAATATCTGGATGATGCAAAGGCCGATGATACCCAGTCCGATCACCACCACGGTATCATCCCTGCCGGGGGACATCTGATTAACAGCATAAAGAGCCACCGCCAGGGGTTCAGCCGCAGCGCCTTCATCATAACTGATAGAAGGAGGCAGCACGGCAGCATATTTCCCGGGACTAAAAGCCGGGACGGAAATATATTCAGCAAAAGCTCCCTGTATGGCGTATCCGACAAAACCCAGCCTTGAGCAGTGGATATAGTCCCCCTTCAAACACCAGTAGCACTGTCCGCAGCCGCGGCCGCTGCAGGCAATTACCCGGTCACCCTTTTTTACGCCTGTAACATCTGCTCCAATCTCCACCACATCACCGCTGAACTCATGCCCAATAATGGCCTTATCCTGCATAGCCATTTTGTAAAAATGGAGGTCGGAACCGCAGATACCGCAGGATTTAACTTTGATAATTACGCCATCGCGTTCAAGTTTGGGATAGGGCACATCCTCAATTTTGAAACTCTGCGGTGCATGATATACGGCTGCTTTCATATTTATACCTCCAGTTTTTTGTTAACAAGCGTTACCAGATATACTATCTTCATAATATATTAAGACTAAAACCAACGGCGGACGAAATTGCCATCGTCCGCCGTTAATACATGATTTGCAAGTACAGCGAAATCTAGCTTCTGGCCCTGGCTTGATTCAGGCTGTCTGTTTTTCCGGAAAAACTGCCAAAGTCCTTCTTTTGCCAGGACACCAGCAGTTCGGGGGAAACAAAGGTGGAGGTAAATACACCGGAAATAACACCGATAATAAGCACAATCACGAAGTTTTGAATTGACGACCCGACGAACAGTGAGAGTACCAGGAGGGTAAAAAGCGTGGTCAGGCTGGAGTTGAAGGAGCGGCCGAGGGTGCCTACGATACTGTGATTGGCCACCACTTCTATATCCGCACTCAGACCTCGCGAGGTATTCTCACGAATACGGTCAAAGACGATAACGGTATTGTTGATGCTGTAACCAAGTACGGCCAGAATGCCGGCGATAAACATCACATCGATTTGCCAGCCGCGGATTGCTCCCAGTATTGAGAAGATGCCCATAGCGACGAGCAAATCAAGCACGAGACCAACAATAGCGCAGACGCCGTATTTGAAAGGACTGGGCATCCTGCGGAAAGCGAAAGCGATGTACAGCAGCATGGCGACAACCGCAACGCATACCGCAATAACGGCGTTACGCGTGGTCTCGGAGGCGATCACGGGAGAGATGTCATCGAATTCGCTTACTGTCATAGCACCCAGGCTGGCAATCATGGAATTAACAACTTTATTCCTGGTTTGTTCATCCAGATTATCGGCATTAATGCGGATAATGTAGTCCGTCCCTTCATGCCCGGCAGTCTGGATTATGGCATTGGGATACCCCAGGTTTCCGATTTCCTGCTGAACAGCGCTTTGTTCCACCGGCTGATCAAAGGACACTTTCAAGATTGAACCGCTGCTGAACTCCACGCCGGTCTTGATTCCCAGCGTAGCCAGGGCAACAATAAAAACCACAACCAGAATGCCTGTGATCAGGAAATACCATAATCTTTTATTTACTATATTCATTTCTTTTACCGCCTAATGTCATGAATAATGCAGGATTTTGGGCCCACCGGGTACCAATGAACAACCTCAGGAAAGTGCGCGTTACGGTAATGGCCGTAATCATACTGACCAGAACACCGATAAAGAACGTGAGGGCGAAACCGGTGACCAGGCTGCTGGCAACCACACTGCTGCCCATCCAGTACATGATGATGCAGGCTATAAAAGTGGTGATATTACAGTCCCAGATGGCTGACCAGGCCCGCTTGAAACCGGCTTCGATAGCTGCTCCAACCGTCCTGCCGGCCCGCAGTTCCTCTTTCATTCTTTCAAAAATCAGCACGTTGGCATCCACCGCCATACCCAAAGAGGCGACGAAACCTCCGATACCGGCCAGGGTCAGAGTAACCGGAACCATTTTGTATATTGCCAGGTTAACCAGGGCATAGATAATCAATGCCACACTGGCGAGTACACCGGGCAGTTTGTAATAAAACGACATAAAAAGGATGATCAGGATCAGAGCGATAATAGCCGCTTTGAAAGCCAGACCGACGAAATCAGCCCCGGCTGAAGGCGATACGGTCTGTTCGTATATAGGATTCAAGGGCACCGGGATACGCCCGGCATTGAGCAACTGGGAAAGCTGGGTGGCCTCTTTCTGGCTCAAGCCTTCGATCACCCCTCTATCCGAGATTACTCCGTTTACCGAGGGGGCGATAGGCTTGCCATCATCACCCGGCAGGGCTGAATCACCGGAAAATATCCCCAGCCGGTCATGATTTGTAACCATCCTGGAAGTGATCGATTTAGACAGAATACTTCCATCCACGTTCCATTCAAATTCCAGGACAATTTGTCCGAGATCGTTGGTATTGATATTGGTATTTTGCTTAAAAAAGCCGCTGGTCAAAGCAGTCTGTTGACCGTTAAGCTCAGCCAAAGCCGGCTTCCAGTTGCCCAGCTCATTTCTCCATTTTATATCCGGGTCATTCTCGTCGGCAGCCATCTCGCCGAATTCAAGAATATCGGTCTGGCCGATCACCGCCTTGGCTTTATCTACATCGGCAATACCCGGCAGCTCAACCACTATACGGTCCGCACCTTGCCTCTGGATAACCGGGTTCGTGACACCAAAAACATCTACACGCTGTGTGATAGCGGTTATATCCGCATCCATAGCCGATTCTCTTTCGGCTTCGTCAATATTGGAGAGATCAGCCTGATAAACCATATGAACCCCGCCCTTTAAATCCAGCCCAAGCTTTACGGGACGGTCGAAAAGCAAGCCGCCTTGATCAGTGTTAAGAGGAAACACGATGACGGCTGCAAGGGCAAAGACAACCAGAATGATCATGAATGTAATTGTGTTACTTCGCATAGCCACCCTACTCTTTTATTTTTGTTCTCTATATAATAAACGATTTTTAGCGTAAGATAAAGCCTCTTCCCTGGAAAAGATCTCACCGGCTGCCTGGGCTTCTCTGACGGACTCCAGTATATCACGAATTTCCGGGCCGGGTTTCAAACCAAAAAGGGAAATCAGGTCATGCCCATCCAGCAATTTCACCGGTGCTATTACCCTGGGTTGCTGGTAGTATCCCTCCAGGATACTCCTGACCTGTCCGATATGCCAGGTCCATTGTTCAGGATCAAGACCAGGACCTCTGGCTGCCAGGTGGTCCGCCAGGCTCAAATACAGAATATCAATACCGGTGCTCCCTGTGTCCCGGAAGAAGCGGTATATCGCCCGCTGCGTCGGCAGCCCTTCGTGGCTCATCTGAGTTGGCCGCATATGATACCTGACCATCATCTCCACCTGGCTTATTTCCCTGTTGCTGAACCTCAGCCTTTGCAGTATTTGGGCCGCAATATCCGCCCCCTGCTCGGGATGACCGAAAAAGCGGATTTTTTCCCCGGTCAGGATTTTTGTCTCCGGCTTGGAAACGTCGTGCAGAAGGGCTGCCAGTTTCATTAAGGAAGAGCGGCGGCTGCCGGCGCTGATCTCCTCAGTGAAATGCTGCTCTATTTCATTTGTCCAGGGAACTTCCTCTAAAACGGCAGAGGTGGTATACTCCCATGAACCCTGTCTCAAGAGGAACTCCGCTGAGCTGACGGTCTCCAGGCAGTGGTCCAGAACATGCCAGTGATGTTCAACCGGCTGCTCCACATTCCTGGAAGGCTCCAGTTCGGGAATCAGAGCGGTGAGTATTCCAAGCTGGTCCAGCAGACGCATAAACCGTCCGCAGCGGCAGGAAGCCAGAATTCTCAGCAATTCTTCGTGTATTCTCTCACCTGCCACCTGTATCACCAGCACAGAAGACTCCTGCATCTGCGACGCGGTTTCAGGGCAAATTTCACAACCAAGTTCAGCCGCCAAACGTACCGCCCTCATAAGTCGGGCGGGGTCAGCCTTGAACACATTAGATGAAAGGGACCTGATCACCTTATTTTCAATGTCATGCCGCCCGCCAAAAGGGTCGATTATCTCAACGGACTGCGGACTATCAATCATTTTTTTAAGGTTGACCGCCATGGCGTCTATGGTGAAATCCCGTCTGGCCAGATCATGCTCAATATCCCCGTCGAAACCTGACAAATCGATATACCACCGGTCATTATGGAGTGCAGGGACAACTACCCTGGCTATTCCGCGCTCCTCATCCAGTAAAACGTACTTTCCCCCAATGGCATCAGCCATCTCCCGCGCTGTAAGCACGGCATCAGCCGCGACAGCAATATCAATATCGGCAGTGGGACGTCCGATAATAGAATCACGCACCAGACCGCCCACCAGGAAGGCTTCTACCCGCCGCCGGTCAAGAAAACCACCCACACCGATCAAGATGGAAAGGACGTCTTCCGGAATATTGACTGTCAACTTATCCGACCTGCCTCAATACTCAGTTTCCTTTTTGCCGTAAATTTGTAATGAATATGTGCCTGAGTCCACACTATTAAAGCCTGCGTACGGACTTCCATTTATTGGTTTTCCGAACCAGTTTCGTAATGCACAACTATTTCGATCTTCCTGCAATAAAACCTGCAAATATCACTGAGAGCAACTATATATTGATTCTCCCTGACACAAATATCCCCTCTTTCTTCAAGAGGGGAATCATGATTTCCCGTTTATAGCAGGCTACTCTTTTGAATTAGAATCCCCTATCCTGGTTAGTTTATCCTGCCCTTCCACCAGATCAACGTAAAGAACACCGCTCAAATGATCGATCTCATGTTCCAGAGCCTGGGCCAGCAAGCCTTCACCTTTAATGCGGATTTCCTTCCATTTCTCGTTCCTGGCTTTGGCAGTAACCGAAACCGCACGCTTGACTATCCCGGAGTAACCGGGAATGCTCAGGCATCTTT
>CAYLVC010000204.1:0-4690 GCA_964387005.1 uncultured Dehalococcoidales bacterium
CAAGCAGGAGAGATGCCTTATAGCACGCGTTGTATCTGGAAAATCAGGCAGTGAAGATGCGGTGCTGGAAACCAGCCTCAGGCCGCGCAACCTGGGTGATTTCATCGGACAAAACAAACTCAAAGAAAACCTGAAAATCGCCATTGCCGCTGCCAGGGGCAGAGACGAGGCACTGGACCACATTCTTCTTTACGGACCCCCAGGGCTGGGTAAAACTACCCTGGCATACATTATTGCAGCCGAAATGGGAGTGAGCATCAAGATTACCTCCGGGCCGGCTATCGAGCGTACCGGCGATCTGGCTGCCATTCTTACCAACCTCCGTGCCCAGGACATTCTCTTTATCGATGAAATTCACCGTCTGTCCAGGGTAGTGGAAGAAGTACTCTATCCGGCCATGGAGGATTTCGCCCTGGATATCATGATAGGCAAAGGGCCGGGGGCCAAAAGCCTGCGTTTAAAGCTGCCTCAATTCACCCTGATCGGCGCCACCACGCGCTATGCCATGCTCAGCGCTCCATTGAGAGACCGTTTCGGAGTAGTCCAGCGCCTGGATTTTTATGACGAGGAATCGATCAAGAATATTGCCCGGCGTTCTGCCGCCATTCTCCAGCTCAAGGCCGATAATGACGGACTGACCGAAATCGCCTGCCGGGCCAGGGGCACACCCCGCGTGGCCAACCGCCTGCTCAAGAGAGTACGGGACTATGCCCAGGTTATGGCCGAGGGAGTAATAACCCATGAAATTTCGGATAAAGCCCTGACCCAGCTGGAGGTTGACAAAATCGGTCTGGATGAGACCGACCACAAGATACTTCATACCCTCATTGACAAATTCAACGGCGGCCCGGTAGGACTGGATACAATCGCGGCCTCTATCAGCGAGGAACCGGACACGATCATGGATGTATACGAACCTTACCTGCTGCAGCTGGGATTTCTGGAACGGACGCCCCGCGGCAGGGTCGCCACTGCAAGGGCTTATCAACACCTGAATATTCCTTATAATAAGCAAAAACCGTCTCAACCCGGGCTCTGGGAAAAGGGTTGAGAAACATGAGAGGAAGAACTTGTCTTGCCGTATAAGGTTTATGAACCAAAAGGATATCGCCCAGGTTACCAGCATTGACCGGGAAGCCTTCCCCACGATGTGGCCTCCGGTAAACTTTACCAATGAGTTGCGCAACCGCATGGCGCACTACATCGTGGCCTGTGACGGCAGCAGGCCTCCCGAAACCGAACAAGTGCAGCCGGAAATGCAGCTTGTGCCGGTACGCTCATTCCTGGGGATAAAGTGGCCTTTCGGGCAAAGGGCTGCCTCAATTTCTGAAAAAACACCTGAAATTGTGGAAAACATCATCGGTTTCGTTGGTCTATGGCTGATGGTGGATGAAGCTCATATCATCAATATCGCGGTAAAAGAAACCAACCGGGGAAACGGAATCGGTGAACTGCTGCTGATTGCCAGCATCGAGCTGTCAACCAGCCTTAAAGCCAGCGTAGCCACTCTGGAGGTCAGGGCTTCGAACAGCGTCGCCCAGAACCTGTACCTGAAATACGGCTTCAGCCAGGTAGGTCTGCGTAAAGGTTATTATACCGATAACAAAGAGGATGCCTTCATCATGACCACCGACATTCTCAGGACGGAATCATTCCAGCGCCGCTTCCGGGAACTCAAGGAAGCCCATTTGAATAAAATGGGAAACATAGAATATCAGATCAGCTAAAACCTAAAAACCAAGCCAGTTGCGGCGGACATTGATCCCCATTTCGATGTTTACATTATCTCTCAGCCAGGCTGCCACGCCTTTCCGGCTCTGTTCCAGGGGTTCTTTCAGCTTTGCCAGGTCCATATCCTGAAGCGTTTCCATGTTCTGGTTCTTTTTGGCAGTATCTATTCTGTTTTTAAACTCCCCTGCAATAGTAAAAGCCTCATCGATTTTTTCCACCAGCTCGGGCTTAAAAAAGTCAACCCGCTCTTTATAAAACTGCCAGTTGATAACCTTGAAGTTCTTTTTTGACAGGGGATCAGCCTTGCGGATTTCCATGACCTTGATATTGTGGTTGATATCCGCAAGGATAGACATGGCCATATCCAGCCTGTTGCTGCGGGGTTTTCTGCGGCGTGAAAATGTCCAGAATAAAAGAAGCAGAACAATGATTACCACTATCCATATTCCGTTTTCTCCCATGTTAGCTCCTTCCTGTGGCATATTTCATACCAGTAAATTAAAACATAATGCACCGGATATGTCCATAATAACAGGCGTATAAGGACAACAGGCCTATTTTTCTGAGGCCAGTTTCCCGCCTATAGCCCAGTTGCCTTTAGGATTATCCTTCAATATTATGTGCACGGCTTCAGCCGGAACGCCTATCTTTACAAAAGCCTCTGTCAGGTCCCTGGCCAGCTGTTTCTTCTGGTCAGGAGTCCTCCCTTCCCACATTTCAACGGTAACTACCGGCATATTCTACCTCCTCGCTGCATCTTTCAACCAGTTTTTGCTTTGTTTCTTTTTTCACCAGCAGGCAGATATTTCTGGAAAAATACTTCACGGGAAAATGATAACTTGATTCACCCTGCGATTTCAATATACGGAAACCGGCCTGCCTGACCAGCGCTTCGATCTCCCAGTAGGTGAATAGATAATAATAGCGCTGAATAATACCGCCTTTGGAGCGCCAGGGCAAGGCCATTTCCCTTCCCTTGAACCAGAAGCGAGTCTGGCAGCGGTTCCAGACTGTGATAAACGCCTCTCCACCCGGCTTGAGCACCCGTTTCAGTTCCAAAAGGGCTTCCAGTTGTCGCTGGTGGCCTTTGAGGTGATGATAACTGGCTATGGCAATGGCAAAATCGAAACTCCCGTCTGCAAAGGGCAGTTTATACGCGTCCGCCATGAATAAATTGACGGGAAACTCGAATTTATGAGAGTAGCGGCGGGCCAGTTTGAGCATCTCAGCGGAAAAGTCCAGGCCGGAAAGGGCGAAAGCGCCTTTAAAGGGCAAAAAATCAGGCCCATGTCCGCAGCCTATATTGAGGAGCCGCCCTTTCTGCCAGCGAAGATTCAGACTCTCCAGTTCGGTCCTGAAAATGGAATAATGGCGGAAATTGTACCATCCAGGGGCCATTTGATCGAATACCCGGCGGTCCGGCTCGATTTTTTGTTTTAATGTCATATAAAACCTCAGGCCTGCATGGCTTCGAAATCAATCTTCATTCCTGCTTACCCCTCAGGGTGAGTCCGGTCCCGACTATCCCTCTCTTCTGATATTTGTTACACTGATAAGGGAAGTATAGATGAAAAAGACCACCAGAACAATATCCGGCATTACACCGGTAGCTGTTATGACCCAGCCTATGGGCTGCCCGGGAAAGTGTGTTTACTGTCCAACCTTTTCCGCTACCCCCCAGAGCTACACTCCGGAATCACCGGCGGTCCTGCGTGCCCGCAGCTGTGAGTTTTCCGCAGGCAAACAAATCGAGTCCAGACTTAAAACGCTAACGGAAATGGGCCATCCTACGGACAAGGTCGAGCTAATTATTATGGGAGGCACTTTCCCGGCTGCACCGGAGGAATATCAATATAGCTTCGTACGCGAGTGTTATGACGCCCTCAATGGCTTCGCCTCCAGCAGCCTGGCAGAAGCCAAACGGGCTAACGAGACCGCCCTTCACCGCTGTACAGGGTTATGCATCGAGACCAGGCCTGACTTTTGTGGAGAGAAAGAAATCCGCCGCATGCTGGAATTCGGCGCTACCCGGGTGGAAATCGGCGTCCAGCTATTGAGCGACGAAGTTTACCGCCTGGTCAGAAGAGGGCATACCGTTGAGGATGTCGTCAAGGCCAGCGCCCTGATGAGAGACCAGGCCATCAAGGTCCATTACCACTGGATGCCGGGACTGCCCGGCTCCAACCCGGAAGAGGACCTTAGACTCTCGGCCTTGCTCTTTGAAGACCCACGTTTCAGGCCGGACGGACTGAAAATATATCCGACCATGGTGATCGAAGGCACTGAGCTGGAGAAGTGGTACCAGCAAAACGTCTACCAGCCTTATGAGGCCGACGTAATGCTGGACCTGATAGCCAGGATCAAGGCTCTGGTTCCTAAATACGTCCGGATATCGCGAGTCTTGAGGGACATACCTCCCAAATTCATCGTCGGCGGGTTGCGTGACTCGATGAGAGACCCCATGAGAATACGCATGGAGCAGATGGGTCTGGTCTGCCACTGCATTCGCTGCCGTGAATATGGTTTCCGGGTAAGGAACAAACACCAGGTGGGAGAACCGCATTTGACCCGGCTGGATTACATAGCCTCAGGGGGTAAAGAAGTCTTTCTTTCATTCGAAGATGGGGAAGAGACCCTTTTCGGACTGTTAAGATTGAGAATACCGCCAAAGACGCCTTTCTGCCTGCCGGTTGAGAAAACCGGCAAGACCGCACTGGTACGCGAACTGCATGTCTTCGGTCCGGAGCTTGGCCTTAACCAGCGCAACGAAGCCGCCGTCCAGCACAGGGGTTTCGGAAGGGCGCTATTAAAAGAGGCGGAACGCATCGCCCGGGATGAGTTCGGATATGAGTGGATTGCTGTCTTGAGCGGGGTTGGCGCCCGCGAATACTACCGCAGCGAGGGATATGAGCTGGCAGGGGATTACATGGTAAAGAGGTTATAGGTTTCGAGTTACGAG
>CAYLVC010000204.1:4790-5939 GCA_964387005.1 uncultured Dehalococcoidales bacterium
TACGAGGTTCAGGATACAGGTTTTGAGTTAAACCGGCTGTTGCATTACCGCCGGTAAGTCAATATGATAAAAGAAATATTTGAAAGGACAACCTATGTCAAACGTCTTTGATGAGTTCCAGTGGAGAGGCCAGGTCTATGAAGTAACCGACGGGCTGCGTGAAGCCTTCGAAAAGGAAAAGGTCACGGCCTATATCGGCTTCGATCCGACTGCTCCCAGTCTGCATGCCGGCAACCTTCTGACTGTTATGGGACTGGTACGCCTCCAGCAGTACGGCCATAACCCCATCGCCGTGGCGGGAGGGGGTACAGGGCTGATCGGCGACCCGAGAGGGACTTCGGAAAGGCCCATGATTTCCAAAGAGGATGTCCTTTTCAACCTGGAGGGAATCAAGGCCCAACTTGGACGTTTCCTGGACTTCAATTCAAAGACCAATCCGGCCATCATGGTCAACAATGCCGACTGGCTGACTACCACCAGTATGACTGATTTTCTGAGGGACGTGGGAAAGCACTTTTCAGTCAATACCATGATAGCCAAAGAGACAGTCAAACGGCGTCTGGAGGGTGATGGTATCTCTTATACCGAGTTCAGCTATCTGCTGCTCCAGTCTTATGACTATTTGAAACTATATGAAAACTACCACTGCACACTGCAAATGGGGGGAAGCGACCAGTGGGGCAACATTACATCGGGGGTTGATTTGATCCGCAAGGTGCACGGGGCCAAAGCCCACGCCCTGGTCTGGCCGCTGCTAATGAACGCCAATGGCACCAAGTTCGGGAAATCCGAGGGCGGCGCTGTCTGGCTGGATGCCGGGCGGACATCTCCCTACCGTTTTTACCAGTTCTGGATGAACGCCGACGATAAAGATGTCATCAACTATCTAAAATACTTAACCTTGCTCACACAGACGGAGATAGAAGCACTGGTCTCATCCCTGGCAACTCAACCGGAAAAACGCGAAGCCCAGAGAACGCTGGCCCGGGAAGTGACCCGTTTTGTCCACGGACAGGAAGCCCTGGACAAGGCTGAAAGGGCTTCACGCATCCTCTTCGGAGAGGAAATCGCCGGTCTGAGCCTCCAGGATGTGCTGGATGTCTTTGCGGATGTACCTTCAGTGGAGCTGGGGAGTGCCCAGTTCAGCGG
>CAYLVC010000205.1:0-4645 GCA_964387005.1 uncultured Dehalococcoidales bacterium
CAGTGGACTGAAAAGCCGGCTGGACTGCCAGTTTGGAGGCATCGGTCACTTTCAAACGGGGGCTGACGGCTGAAATGCGGCGCAAACCCTCGTCGCCCACGGGCGCCAGAACCAATACATTGATTTTATCCATTTGAGACGGTCCTCCTGGTGAGATTGTTTTTCAGGTATTAATACAGATATCCATTGTATTATACATTATATCCTGCCGCCAATTTTCGGCTTTCCGTCATTTGGTTTCATTCGTAAAGAGGAGTAAAATGGAATCAGGATAATCTTACTCTCCGTGTATTCAGTCAGCGGAAACCGGTCATGATAATTGAGCAGCAATAAAGAGGAGAGCGTAATGGGTGATATATTAAATGAAGCCTACGGGGTAGTGCAATGCAAAGAGTGCCCCTGGTACAAGTCCTGTGCCACGCCGATGAAATTCACAGCGGAGGACCTGCGCAAGCAGCTTGAATCCTCTCCCATGGGTATTTCGCCGGCCAACCAGGGTGACTTGAACATGCAGAGTCTGCTGTCCAGTATGGCATCAGCGGCACAAAACTCACTGCTGGAAGGATGCCCCATTTTTATCGAAAGGCTCCGCTCCAGCCCCAAACTGGCCCAGGCACTTAAGCAAATCATGCAAAACTGGGGGAATGAAGAATAGACCATGATCAATAATCAACCCGTCACTGTTTACCTTGGACTCGGATCCAACCTGGGAGACCGCCAGCATTTCCTGGAAATGGGCATCAGTTTCCTGCGAGACAGGATCAATATCGAAACGGTATCCCCGATCTACGATACCGCTCCGGTAGGAGAAACAAACCAGCCCCGTTTTCTCAACCTGGCATTGAGAGCAACAACCCGCCTGCCCGCAGCTACCCTGCTTGTAATGGCCAAGGGCATCGAGGCCAAACTGGGAAGGGTGCCCATCGACACCCCTCGGCCGATAGATATAGACATACTGTTCTACGGAGACCAGGTGATCGAGACGGGCCCCCAGCTTATTGTGCCCCACCCCCGCCTTAGCGAGAGGGCTTTTGTCCTGGTGCCTCTGGCGGAAATCGCCCCCGACATGGTCCACCCGGTCAGCAAAAAGACGGTCAAACAACTGCTGGATGAGGTACAGGGCAGGGAAGAAGTGAAACCGTTTTCTGAGACCGAAAAGGCGTGAGAATATGTACGAAATAGTAGTTGAACAGCATTTCGAATCGGCCCATTTCCTGCGCGGCTACAAGGGCAAGTGTGAAAACCTGCACGGGCACCGCTACATTGTCAGACTGCGGCTGATGGGGGAAAGGCTGAATGAAATTGGTCTGGTCTATGATTTCACGGATGTAAAGCGCCACCTGGGAGGCATCCTGGAGGGATACGATCATGCCTGTTTAAATGACCTTCCGCCCTTTGACAAGATCAATCCTTCCGCTGAAAACATCGCCGCTGAAATATACCGTCAGCTAAAATTGCGCATGGCGAAGGAAGAGATAACAATATCAGCGGTTGAGATATGGGAAAACCCGCAGCAGGGAATAATCTACCACCCGGATTAAACGGCCGGATTAAAGCGGCAGCTACCGGTTCTGGCGCTCCCGGGGCAGCAGATCGGGAATGGTATCAGAGATGGGATAGGTAACTTTGCAGCGGCTGCAATAAAGAGAACCGCTGACTATTTCTTTCTCGTTCTCTTCCTGGACTTTGAGCTCCAGTTTGCCTTTGCAAACAGGACAGACCAGGATGGACATGATTTCACGCTTCATAAAGACCCCGCCTGAAATAATCAGGGACAGAGCCCCGCCTTTGCAAGCGGGGCTCCGGTTATTCTATTTCTTTTCGGCTTTAGCTTCGCCCTCAGGCGCCGCAGCTTCAGTCTTGGCTTCACCCTCAGCCGCCGCTGCCTTAGGTCTGGCTTCCTCAACCACCTCGACAGGCCTGGCGCTGACCTTGGCAATTACCAGTTCCAGCTCGTTGATGATGACCACGTCCGGGATCTGAACATCCTTCACACGCACAGCTTCTTCCACTTCTTTGATGGAACTGATATCAACTTCCACTTTGTCCGGCATTTTGTCAGGCAGGCATTCGATAACCAGGCTGCTGAGACCCTGGTGCAGCATATTCTCGCGGATTTTAAGAGCCGGCGATTCGCCGACGATGACAATTGGTACTTCGACCCTGATTTTTTCGGCCATATTGACTTCATAAAAATCGACATGGACCAGGCTGCCCCTGATGGGGTCCCTCTGCACTTCGCGCACCATGACATTGCGCGATTTATTGGATTTGCCCACTTTCAGGCTGACAAGCCGGGTTTTTCCGGCCTGCGACACTACTTTACCCACTACCGCAGCTTCACCCTGTAGAGCCAGTGAATTTACATTATGACCGAAGAGGTGTACCGGCACCAGGCCTTTATTGCGCAGGTTTTTTACTTTTTTACCGAGCACTTCTCTCTCGTCAACTTTCAGTTCGATCTTTTCCGCCATCAATATCTCCTTATTAATCGGTTACTACCCACAGGGTGCAAACGAATTGTTAAACCCTATTTTAAAATAAGCTTTGCCGGGAGAACACCCGTCCTTAGACCCGACAACAGATAATTTTAACAATAAATAGCCGGATACGCAAACAGCAGGGGCCGGGGAAGCCAAAAGGGTGAGGTTTAACAATTGGTTAACAATTGGCTGCTACATTAATATATGGAGAATATTGTTTGTTTTATGAATGTACCCTGTCTTAATAACCATAAAAAAACCTCACGGTGGGTTAGCACGGGCGTTCTCTTACATTGTAATATGTATTCTTAAGGGATAATCTGGTATAATAACGACTGGTATATAATCACGGGCGGATAACCGGAGGGCAAAATTTTAAGGATATAGTAGCTGGAGCTAACTTTTGCGGTGCAGCGGCGTTATACAGAAATAAGACCCGAAAATTAAAGGAGGGCGCCGGCGCAGCGAGGTCTGGCTATTGACAATATGTTGTATAATAGAATAGATGTACCATAACCAAAAGTACGTCATAATGTCTTTTATCAGGGAGGTGATGCTATTGTATTAGTCCGGAAGGAAAGAAGAAAAAGCGAGCTAAAAATAAAAACCAGGGAAATTACAGAGGAAAAACTCCATTGAAGAAAGTTATGGTTAATCTTTCCTGAATATGGAGAAAAATTTAAGTAATATTATGAATCCTTAAGGAGGATTTTTAAAAAGTCGATGAAAAATACATTAAATAAAATATTGGGCGTAGTCCTGACGCTGGCGCTGCTCTCCGGACTGCTCATCATGGCAGTCCCCGCTTCCGCCGCCGACCTGGCCTGGACCAACGTCAAGATGCCCCAGGTTACAGTGGACACCACTGCCAATGTCTATGCAGTAGCAGAAGACGGCAAGACCATTTACATGTTCTCCAATGGATCGGAAATTGTGACTGTCCCCGTTACAGTCCCGCCAATATACAACAGCAAACTGTACAAATCGGTTGATGGCGGGTATACCTGGGTTGATACCGGCGTTGATACCGGTACCACCAAACTAGCACAAAAGATCGTTAAATATATGGCCATCGACCAGGCCAACTCCAACAACCTGCTGGCCGCTACCGAAACTGAAGTTTACAGATCACTCAACGGCGGTTTGACCTTCAGCCTTTACAACCCCACCAACCTCGCCAATCTTACTGGCTATAAGGTATCTTCAATCAGTCTTGTTACCACTTTCAACGGACTGGCCTACCTTGTGAGCTATACCGGTAACCCCAAAGGTGGCGTGGCATATTATGACCCGGCTGAAGGCCTCTGGTTTTCAACTTGGGACGCAACTCACAGCCTCGGCACTGTTGCTAAATGGACCGGCCAATGCTATGCCGCTGGCTTTTCTCCGAATTTTGAAAATGACGGAGCAATTATCGCTATTGAATCCGGGGCTAATGTCTTGAATTACAGAAACCTGCTGGTTAATTCCGCCAGGGACTGGAATACAGACATTCTGGATATCACTATCGGAGACGCCGTCACGAATCCTATTACCAACAATCCTACCGACACGATGGTCAGCCTGGCATTCCCATCCAATTTTTCCACCACCAGCTCTACTTACCGAGCATTTGTTGGTGTTGGCACCAGTGCTAATACCTATGCCGGACTCTTCAGGGTTAACCCCTGGGGAACAATGAACAACAAAGCTGCAGAACTCGATAAAGTAAATGTCTTCAGCCTGTCCTATAAAGGCACTACAACATCCGGTACGCTGGCTGTCGGTATGTACAACATGAAAGATGTTTATGTTTACAGCAACGCAGCTACTGCCAGCGCCACCAATATCACTGTCACGTCAAGCGCTGACGGAAAGTCTCCTACCGGTGATGCTAACACTCCCAAAGTTAAAGTAGCTTTCTCACCCGCTGAAGGGGATGATACCCTTTTTGCTGGCACCGAGGGTAATGGCTCGGCTTTATCCGTAAGCACTGATTACAACAGCTTTACTCCGATATCCTTTATAAAAGTAAGTGCTTACAATAACGTTACTTTATCCGGCTATGTCGCCCCGAACAATCCGGGAGCCCAGATACAATATGCGATTCTAAATGATAACAATGCCAATCGCATGCTTTTCCAGAGCACGGATAAAGGAGAAACCTGGAAACAGATCTTCTC
>CAYLVC010000205.1:4655-5895 GCA_964387005.1 uncultured Dehalococcoidales bacterium
TAACATTAATGTTAACTTCAATGTTGCTGCCAGCCCCGCGTATGCTACTGACCAGACGATTTACCTGACTACCGCCAGTACAACTCCCGGTCCTGAGCAGAGGAGATTCTGGAAATCAACAGACGGCGGCGCGACCTGGGGTGTTGTGTACACAGTGGGCAGCATCCAGGCTACTTCCATGGCTGTAATCGATGCCAATAGCTACTGGATAGGTTCAGCAGCCGGCATCCGCAATTCCAGCACCACCACCACGGCCACCCTTGAAGGCGGTGAAATTCCCATGGTCATGATCGCCATTCCCGGGTTCTTCGTGGTATACACCGCTCCTCCTAACCAGGAAACCTATGTCTCTACTGATATGGGAGCAACTTTCGTCAAAACCGGCAGCAAAAACATAGCCTCCAAAGGCACAACCTTTGACGTACCCAACAAGACCCTGTACCTGCTTGACAGCACCGGCAACTTACAGCATTACAAAGTCGGAGAAAGCAGTGGGTGGTCTATTTTCAAATCACTCGATTTCCCGGCTGCCCAAAACGGCCAGATCAATGGTATAAGCCTAACCGCTGGTGTATGGTACTTCGCCAGCTCAGGCAATGCCGGCGGACAGATATGGATGTCCACCGATCTGGAAACCTTCAAGGAGATTCCTGGTACTACTCCCAATCAATTAAACGGAAATATTCCCCAATTTGGAATACCGGCTGTCTACATCCCTGGAGAAACCGGTCATGCCATCTATACCCAGGTAGGTTTAGATACTACGGCAGCCAATTACAATTCTATTGCCGTTAACAAATATCCTGCCAAGGTCTGGACTTATAACAATACCCTGATCAACGCGCCTAAGGTTAATAAACCTGTGGACGGCACCACGGTCGGCAACAGCGTCAATATTGCCACAGGCAATGTAGTCGCGGTTGATTTCAACTGGGACGCAAAAACTAACGCAACCGAGTATACCTGGGAACTGGCTTACGATGACAAATTCACCAATCCCGCAACGACCCTGGATAACAACCCTCGTTCATGGGGTACAACAAATGGCACTTCGGTCACAGCCCTTTATCTGCTGGCCGGCAAGACCTATTACCTGAGAGTCAAAGTCAGTGAACCTTTAGTCAGCAAGTGGTCAACTCCCATTAAATTCAACACCATGATCACCAGTGATGTTAACCAGGGTATCAACGCCCCCGGAAGAATTTCACCCGATAACGGCGCTTCCAGCGTTGTGCTGAAT
>CAYLVC010000206.1:0-5849 GCA_964387005.1 uncultured Dehalococcoidales bacterium
TACCTGTCTTCAATAGACACGCTGAAATACCTGATACGCACCGGCCGGGCCTTCCGTGGTGCATCCATCGGTGATGCTATGAACATTAAACCTATCATCGGGTTCATCGATGATTCCGGTTATATTGAAGTTGTGGCGCGGGTTAGAGGTAAGGAAAACGCTATTCCCAGGCTGGTTGACATGATCAAAGAATATGCCGATATTCGTAAGCCCCTGCATGTTAATTTTCACTATTCCAACTGTAAAGAGGATGCCGAACAGCTTAAAAACCTGGCTACCTCCCGCTACCGTTGTTCAGAGGTATATTTGACTGAATTTTCTCCGGTGATGGTCAGCACTACCGGCCCAATGTGCGGTCTGGCCTTTTATTCATAGCATAAATGGAGGAACAAATGAAAAAAAGTGTCACATTATCCAGCCTGGCGATTCTTATTTGTGTGATATTGGTCTTTTTGCTCGCATCCTGTAGCAGCGCACCTTCCACTACCACACAGGCTAATCCCTCGACGCAAACTCCGGTCCAAACCAGCGCAGTTCCGGCAACATCTGCCGCTCCTGCCAGCACCACACCCGCTGCCAGCACATCTCCAGCAGCCCCTAAAATAGTCCTGAAAATCGGACTTTTAGGCGGGCTTACCGGTCCTGCCGCCCCGGCTGTAAACGCCATCATGACGGAATTCGGGTACGTGTTCAAGTATATAAATGAAAAAGAGGGCGGAATCGACGGTATTAAACTGGACTGGAAGGTAGTGGATAACAAGGGTACCACGGATGGATCTATGACAGCTTATAAAGAGCTGCGCGATGGCTATAAACCTCATGTATACATTGGCATTGAAGATTACTATATGATGGGTCTGAAAGATACCTTTGTGGAAGATAAAGCCGTTGTAATCGCCACATCGGCCCTCGACGCCCGTATGTATGTTCCACCCGGACGGGTCTTTGGAGTTTCATTAGCTACTTCTGACGGGTTTGCCGCTTTGAGTGAATGGATTGTCAAGGACTGGAAAGGAGAGGGCAGACCTAAAATCGGCATGCTCAATATTGATTTGCCATCAGGTTTATCCTGGAAACCGGCATCCAACTATGTTGCAAGCAAAGGTGTTGACATTGCTGCCACAGCACCCTATTCCATGGGAACACTTGATGTAAAACCCCAGCTTATGAACCTGAGGGATGCAGAAATCGACTATATGTGGATTCAGGCCAATAACCAGCAGGCTGCTGTCATCATCCGTGATTTCCGGGGCCTCGGTCTGATGGATAAAATCAAGCCT
This sequence comes from uncultured Dehalococcoidales bacterium, assembly GCA_964387005.1. Lineage (GTDB taxonomy): Bacteria > Chloroflexota > Dehalococcoidia > Dehalococcoidales > UBA3254 > CAYLVC01. Next base: position 1,281 of record CAYLVC010000206.1, read on the forward strand.
GTTTTTATGGAATGGACAGAGTCGGATAAACTGATTGAGCTGGTAGGCGACCAGGCCGAGGGTTTTTACCAGTGCAGGTCGGAAAGCCCAGCCTCGGAAAACTCTGAGGCCTCCAAACTTTGGAGCCAGATATGGAAGGCCGGTTCTGGTAAAGACAGGTGGTGCGATAACCGCCTTACAATCAATGTCAAGGCTGTCCTGACGGCTGCCGTCAAGCAGGCCGTTGCCGACGTGGGAGCGGATAAAATCAGCGGTGAGACTTTATATAACGCTATGATCAAACTGACCGAGGTTGACACCGCCGGAAATGTGGGAGGACTGGGATTCAGTGATACCCGGCGCATGGGTGTTTCCACTATGAAACTTTCCCAATATACTAAAACCGGTACCAAAGCGATGAGTGATTGGATTACCCTGCCCAGGATTTTTGAAGGAATCGATAAATAGAATAAAATGAGAAAGCGCCAGGACAATAAATCCTGGCGCTATTTCTATTTAAAAAACACCTTATTTTGCAGGTCTTCGTTCCCCTGGCTTTTTTCCCCCAGATAGTACCCCTTGATGTTCCTGCGGTCCTTAAGCTGTTCGGCTGTACCGCTGAAACCCACCTTACCGTTTTGCAGAATTATGCCGTGATCCGCTATAGACAGGGAAACAGCTGTGTTCTGTTCGGCGATAAGGAGCGTGGTCTTTTCCTGGACGTTGATTTGCTTCAGGATACGGAAGAGTTCGTTTACCAGTCCCGGGGCAAGTCCCAGTGAAGGCTCATCCAGCATTATCAGTTTAGGGTGGGCCATCAGTGCTCGGCCGATAACCAGCATTTGCTGCTCGCCTCCTGAGAGATAGCCGCTGTTTTGCTGGCGGCGGTTAACCAGTTGAGGAAAATATTCATAGACTTTTCCCATATCCCTTTTAATTGCCGCCTTATCCTTGCGCAGGTAAGCTCCCATAAGCAGGTTTTCTTCTACTGTCAGGTGAAAGAATGCGGAACGTTCCTGGAGGACGTGGCAGATTCCCATTTTAGCAATATCCTCAGGATAACGATTATCGATACGCCGGCTATCAAACTCAATATTCCCTTCGGTCAGTTTTCCTTCTTCTGTTCTTAAAACCCCGGAAATACTTTTTAAAGTCGTTGATTTGCCGCTGCCGTTGGCTCCAAGCAGCACCACGATTTGACCCATTTCGATTTTCAAGGAAACTTCACTTAGCGCCAGAACCACGCCTCCGTAAACCGCCTCTATGTTGTTCAAAACCAGCATTTTCAATATTCCTCAGTAGCCAAAAGGCCAGCGCTTGTAATTGAGCTTGAATTTTTTCCACAGGGCCAGAAGTCCCTCCGGCTGAAGCGAAATAAAGAGAATGATCACCAGACCATATATCATGTAGTTCAGAGTTACAGAGAGGAGGCTGCTGGCGGCAGCGATAGTACCAATGGTTGTAACAACGGGAATCATCTGGCTGACCAGTCGTAAAAAGACCACTCCCAGTATCGCACCTGAGGTTGAACCCGCCCCACCAATTATTATCATACCCAGGAACCAGATAGAGTCCCAGATTATGAACTGGTCTACCCTGATAACCGTAACATAGCTGACCCACAGGCCTCCGGCCAGGCCTCCCAGAAGCGCCCCGATGAAAAAAGATTGGAGTTTGGTTAAATAAACATTGACTCCCATGCTGGCAGCCGAAATATCATTGTCCCTGACGAGTTTAAACGCCCTACCCAGACGGGAGCGTATCAGGTTAGACGATAACAGACAGCAGATTATCGTGACACCCAGAAGCAGGAAATACCATTCGAGATCGGTATTGATTTTCAAACCGCCTATCCAGGGTGATGGAATGCCTATTATCCCATTAATCCCACCGGTGATATCAAGGTGTTTGATAATAAACTGAGCCACGAAGAAAAAGGCAAAAGTGGCTACGGCAAGGTAAAACCCTTTGATTCTGGATGAAGGCGCTCCTACAATGAGCCCGATAACAGCAGTCAGCAGGGCGCCTGCGGGTACCGCCAGCCATATTGACCAGGCAAACTGGGTGGACAATACAGCGGTAACGAAACCGCCCACCATGATAAAAGCAGAATGCCCCATGCTTACCTGGCCGGCCATTCCGGTAGTTACATTCAATCCCAGGACTGCGATAATAGTGAGCAGGGTAAAATTGAAAAAACTTATCCAGCTTAAATTACCGGACTGCATCATGATAAAGGGAAGCGCTATCAGAAAAGCCAGAAAGACCAGCAATGTGATCCATTGTCCCCTGGTTTGAATGAGAGAAAGATCGTTGAGATAGTTGTTTCGCGCTTTTCCCCTGGCCGGCATGGTCAAACCCTCTCTATAGATTTGGCTCCGAAAAGACCCCTGGGCCTTATCAGCACCACCAGTAATATCAAGATCATGCCAAAGACACCTCCGATGCCGGGAATAAAGGGATTCAAATAATAACCAACCAGGTTCTCGCCGATGGCCAGTATCAGCCCTCCGATGACGCAACCTACCAGCGAGTCCAGTCCTCCCATTAAGGCTACTGCCAATACGACCATCACCAGGTCGCCCAGGGATAGACTGACGCCGCGAGCGGAGGCAAGAATGAATCCAGCCAGGGTCGCCAGCAGAGCACAGGCAGCCCACGAAATCTTGGAGTTCAGTCCGGCATTGACGCCCAGGCAGCGGGCTGCTACTTCATTGTCATAAGAAGCACGCATGGCCAGGCCTAATTTCGTTTTGCGGAAAAATATCACAAAAGCAATTAGTATAATTGCTGCCAGTCCGAAGCTCCAGATATACTCCCGGGCCAGTACTATACTACCCAGGTTAAGCGGTCCTTTGGGTAAAGAATAGGCAAAAACACGGGGGTCAGGTCCCCAGACCTGAAGTATCACACCGTAAAGTATCGCCCAGAGGCCGAGTGAAAGAATGAAGGTGGCAAATAAGGGACGACCGATCATGCGGCGGAAAATAAAATGCTCTATAAAGAGACCGAAAGCCAATGAGCAGAGAAATGTGAGAAAAAGAGCCAGTGGTAAAGGGAGGCGCGGAGCACTGGGCGAGCCCAAGAAAGTCCAGGCGATATATGCCCCCATGACAGCAAACTGGCCATAGGCCATATTAAAGACCCGGGCGCCGCGGTATATTACTACAAATCCCATAGCCGTCAACCCGTAGATGGCTCCTACCATTATCCCTGAAATGACCAGTTGCGTCAGATTAATCATATTTTTAATCCTGATTTTCCTAAATAGGCTTCCATCACTCCGGTATCGCATGATATTTGTTCCGGGGTGCCTTCAGCCACCTTTTCACCAAAATTCAGGACAACTATAGAACTGGAAACCCCCATGACAAACTGAATATCGTGTTCTATCAGGATAATAGTTGTGCCCCTCCGGTTAATATTCTCAATGAGCTCAGTCATGATTTCCTTCATGACATCATCCAGTCCGCTCATCGGCTCATCCAGCAAAAGGAGCTGCGGTTCCATTGCCAGAGCACGAGCAATATCGACCTGTTTACGCTGGCCATAGGACAGCATGGCAATGGGCTTCTTTCGAAGGTCTTCGATATGGGTAAAACTGATTATTTCCTCCGCCTTGCGGCGGCTATCTATTTCTTCCCGGCGGCTTCTCCCTAAATAGATCAGGTTTTCCAGAAGGTTTGAGCGTGTATGAATATATCGGGCCGCCATCAGGATTTCTAGGGCTGTCATACTGGGATAGGTGGTTGGATTTTGGAAAGTGCGGCTGATCCCCTTCCTGGTAATCCGGTCAGGCGCCAGCCCGGCAATATTTTTCCCCTTGAATAATATCCGGCCTTTATTGGGTTGATAATACCCGGTGATACAATTGATCACTGAGGTTTTGCCGGCGCCGTTCGGGCCAATAATAGCCAGAATAGCCCCTTCCTTAACAGAAAAAGCAACACCTTCAAGAGATTTTATCGCTCCAAAATAGAGGCTAAGGTCTTTCACCTGTAATACTGTTTTGTTTTGATCTTGTTCCAACTGTTAAAGCCTGAAAGTACCACAATACAAAATATTATTTATACGGAAATTTCCAGCCTTGTCTGTCTTAGTACCTAGAATCACTAGGTATTATTGGTATTAAACTTAACATTTGATTCCCCATCTTGTCAAGAGCTCTGAAAAAAGAAATGTGTGCCTACCCTGGATTTAGTTCCAGGTCTAATGACAGTAGGTTATGATGTCTTTGAGGTAAACAAAACCAGCTTAGGGGCGCCCCAGGTGCTAATTGCCCTGGCAATAACCCGCAGGGCAGCATTTTTGCTGCGTAAAGGGTATAGTCAAGAGATCAACGTAATATCTTTTACGTTTTGGGTTAAAGGCATATCCTCTATGAGTCTACCTTGTACTTCTAGGGAGCCGAAGTGAAGGCCGCCCAGACAGGCATCTTATCACCAAAAGGAGACATTTGCTGCTGTTGGTGATCGATAGCGAGATACTCAGGCGGTTTCACCAGATCGAACTTAAGCGCCTTCTTTTCGCATCCTATGACGCACAGACCGCATCCCATGCATTGCTCGGTATCGACAACTGCTTTCATCT
>CAYLVC010000207.1:0-4342 GCA_964387005.1 uncultured Dehalococcoidales bacterium
CCTTTGGTACTCCTTTTCTTTTATCCCCGGTCAAACTGCCTGCCGGCGAAAGGCATAAGCTGCACCATGCAGCCCTTCAGCATGATGTTTTGATAGTATTCAATCCGGGTGGTTGGGGAGACGCAACCCTTGAGCAGGCGAATGACTTCTCTCCGATTTTGAAAGAAATGAAGCAAACCCTGGAGCAACTGGGGTACAGGACAGGCATCGCTCCATATAGCCGCACTCTTTCCAGTTTGCAGGGCAGGATATCCGGCACAAAAGACCAGCTTCTTTGTTTCAGGAACAGCTCCGGCTTGCTGGTAGAGGACATGAAGTACCTGGCAGAAACGTTCCCCGACAAACAATTCATTCTGACAGGTTTTTCAACCGGTGGAGGACTGACAGGCAGGGCGCTGAAAAACCTTACCGGATATACCAATATTTCCGGCGTAATGGTGGGAGTCCCCGGCTGGTTTCCGGTACACCGTTCAGGAAGAACGCTGGTCCTGGACAATTCCGGGCGCGACCCGGTCTCATCCGGGAGGGTAAATACCATTGCGGTAACAGTATTCAAGGCTCCTTTCGTCTGGATTGCCTCACGCTTGGATGGACGGAAACTGAGTCTGGCACTGGCATTGCAGCTGCCAGACCATGAATATTCTTGGGAGTCTCCCGAAGTGGGGAAACCGTTAACCGGGTTTCTTAATATGAGATTTTCATCCCGCAAGAATACCTGAATCGTGTTCAAAAATATGCGGGAAAAACAGGCTGGCTGAACATAAAGGACAATTGACTATATTAATCGGCTGATGTTATCATGGGTTCAAAAGTCATTGAATGATTATTAATGGAAGGAGATAAAATTATGAGTTTTGATGCAGCCAGATTTTCACTTGAAGGGAAAGTTGCACTGGTAGTTGGAGGGGCAGGCGACCTGGGTAAAGCCATGGCTAACAGGTTGGCCGAGGCTGGAGCAACCGTTATCCTGTCCAGCCGCAAGGTTGAAAATCTTGAGAAGGTAGCCGCCGACATAAAAGCAAAGGGCGGCAAGGCGGCAGCCATCGCCGCTCATCTGGGTAAAAAAGATGAAATCATCAAAATGATCGAGACTGTCAAGGAACAATACGGAAAAATCGATGTCCTGGTAAACAGTGCCGGCGCCAATCCCCAGATGGTACCCCTGGAGGACCTGGAGGAATGGGCCTGGGATACTGTTTTCAATGTCAATGTTAAGGGTATGTTCCTGGTCAGCCAGCAGGTTGCCAAGTTGATGAAAGCCCAGGGCGGCGGCAGTATAGTCAATATTACCTCATACCTGGGCTTTACCACGATCGATCTGCTGGGTGCTTACTGCACCAGTAAAGCCGCAGTGGCACAACTTACCAAGGTTATGGCCGCTGAATGGGGCAAATACAATATCAGGGTCAACGCCATTGCACCTGCCTGGATTCACAGCCGCCTGGCTGATCCCTTCCTGGGTCTGCCCGGGGTTAATGAAAAGCAACTAAGCAAGACTGCTATAGGGCGCTTCGGCGAACCGGATGATATCGCCGTAGCCTGTGTTTACCTGGCCTCGGACGCTTCCAGTTTCACCACCGGCACCATTCTGGGTATCGACGGCGGAATGCTACTCGGAAGATAGACCCGACTGATCCTGTAATAACCAGAGCTCCTTGTCCGGCGCTGGACAAGGAGCTCTTTTTTGCACCTGAGATTTCAACTGTATTCTGTCCTCTTGACGCCGGCCAGGACCATAAGTCTCTTCTCTTGCATTAATAAGAATCCCCCTTCCGGGGTTTCAGGGAAGGGGGATTATGAGTTATGTCAATTATTCAGGTATCAGGTTAGTCGACTTTGATAATGCAGGATTCAGACTGGGCCAGACCGCCGCAGAGAGATCCCATGGCATAACCGCCGCCTCTCCTTCTTAATTCATACATCAGGTTCATGACGATCCTGGCGCCGGAAGCTGTGTTGGGGTGACCGATAGCAATAGCACTGCCGTTGATATTGGTCTTTTCTTTCAACTGGGCCAGTTTGGCCTTTTCATTATCGCCGCCAGCCAGAATTCTCATAGAAACCAGCGGTACGCAGGCGAAGGCTTCATTGATTTCCATGACGGCCATATCATCCAGGGACAGTCCGGCTTTCTTGAGGGCTATCTGCATTCCATATCCGGGGGCTTCAGGCATGCGGCTGGCATTCATGGCATAATGGACACAGGTAACAACAGTAGCCAGTACCTCCAGTCCTAGTTCCATCGCTTTCTGGCGGGTCATCATCAGGATTGCTGCGGCCCCGTCATTCAAACCGGGGGCATTGCCGGCGGTAATGGTCTTGGTATTGTAAACAGTCTTAAGTTTGGCCAGACCTTCCAGGGTTGTGGCAGGACGGTACTGCTCATCGATATCCAGGATCTTGGGTTCGCCCTTGTCCTGGGGAATAGGCAGCGGGATCATTTCATCTTTGAACTTGCCGGCTTTCCAGGCTTCACCATATTTAACATGGCTGCGTAAAGCCCATTCATCTTGCTCCGCTCTTTCAACACCATGCTGAAGAGCAATAATGTCGCTGTCTACTGAAACAGGGTTAAAATCCTTGTATCCCAGGGCGAAGAGGGGATCTTCCATCTTGACGTCTCCAATTCGGAAACCCTGTGTTCTCAGACTTCTCAGGATCAAGGGCACACGGCTGAAAGAGGTGGCGCCGCCGGCGATGGCAATATCGATCTCTCCGGCCTTCATTTCCATAGCAGCCAGTTTTACAGCATGCATGGCTGAAACACAGGCCATGTCAAAAGAAATAGAGGGAGTTTCATGGGGCATACCAGCTTTAATCAGGGTCTGGCGAGCAGCTACGGGTGTATACACATCTTTACAGACCGAGGTATCACCCACACCCCAGAGCACATCTCCCACCAGGTCAGGCGCCAGATTGGCTCTCTTCAGAACTTCTCTCATCGGAATTGCGCCAATATCAAAATAGTCAAAATTTGTCAGCGAACCACAGAATTTACCGAAAGGGGTCCTGGCAGCGGCAACTATGACAATATCACTGTTTTTGTTAACCATTGTTTCTTCTCCTAATTCAATTTTTTTGTGAACCTGGAACAGGCGCCTCAGTATCTATTTTTTGGGCTGAGAATAATCATAGAAACCCCTGCCGGTCTTGCGCCCAAGAGCTCCCGAGCGGACCTGTGATTGCAGCAAGGGAACGGCTTTCAGCCTTTCTCCGAACTCTTTCTCCATGGTCTCCAGGCCATGCAGGACAACATCAGCGCCGGCCAGGTCGCAAAGCTCAAGCGGACCCATCGGGAAATTAGCGCATAGTTTCATGGCCTTGTCTACTTCCTCAGGTTTGTTGCCGTCCATGATGCATTGAATGGCCTCATTCATCAGGACATCCACCAGGCGGGAAACAATGAAACCGGCGTAATCCTTGGCTTCGCAGGACTCTTTGCCAATGGCTTTCACCAGGGCTTTAGCCGTTTCAACCGTATCAGCCGAAGTAAAGGTGCTGACGATTACTTCCACGCCTTTCATCAACGGAACAGGGTTCATGAAATGAATCCCGATCACCTTGTCTTTTCTTTTGATAGCAGAAGCGATAGCGCTGATGGGTAAAGCCGAGGTGTTGGAAGCAAGAATGGTCTCAGGAGGACATACTTCATCGAGTTGTTTGAAGATACTGGCTTTTAGTTCCAGGACTTCAGGGGCAGACTCGATAACGAGCTGGGCATTCCTGGCTTCTTTCATGTCAATCGTAGTCCTGATACGGGCAAGGATGGCCGTCTTATCGGCTTCCTGGAGTGTGCCCTTTTTAACAAACCTGTCCAGACTGCCCGATATAGAACTCATACCTTTAGCCAAAAATTCATCCTTGATATCCGTCATGATTACGTTATAACCAGCCTGGGCTACAACCTGGGCAATACCATTGCCCATTGTACCTGCACCAATGACAGCTACAGTTTTGATTTCCACAGAATCCAGCCTCCTTTTTATTAATACTATAATTCTATTTTTTAGTTGACGTTATCAACAAATGCACCTGCAACTATTCTACACTGAGCTTTCAGAGTCTATTTGTTTTTAATCACAGCTTTCCGTTTTTCAATGAAGGCCTTCATGGCTTCCTTCTGGTCTTCAGTGGCGAAACATTGAGCAAAGCACTCTATTTCAAAATTCAACCCGGTCTGGAGATCAACACCGGCCCCCTTGTTGATAGCTGACTTGGCCAGCTTCAGCATAACGCTGCTGTGTTCCAGAATTTTCTGCGCCAGTGTTTTGGCCTCTTTCATAAGTTCGGAAACAGGTACAACCTTATTCACCAGCCCCATATTGAAGGCGGTTTTAGCATC
>CAYLVC010000207.1:4442-5827 GCA_964387005.1 uncultured Dehalococcoidales bacterium
TTTTTCAGCCGGGTAGCAAAAGCCCGTGCTTCAGCAGCGCTCAGGTTGGCCATATTGGTAACATCCGTACCGGCAATGAACGACTTTTCTCCGCTGCCGGTAATAATTACAGCCCGAACTTCTTCATCTCTTTCAATATGCTGAAAAAGGTCGAGCAGCTCGGCAAAGGCCATATCATTCAGGGCGTTTGCAGCCTGAGGACGGTTAATGGATACGATACCGATGCCGTTTTCTTTCTCATACAGAAGCGTTTGATAACTCACTTAGAGCCCCCTTTTTGCCATTTCCGGCTGGATTATTTCTGTCTAATGTGACGTAAGTCACAGCATCTATTTATATAAATAGTGTAGTCCACAGGCAGCTTTCAGTCAAACTTAAGCACTGTACGATAATCCTTGTGTGTTATTCTTCGACAACAACATAGAGCACGAAAATAGGGGGTCAACTACATTATATAACCAATTCCCCAACGGCTTATTCGTTTATGTAGATTCTGGGATTAACCTCGTCGGGCCAAAGGAATTGTTAACAAATATTAACATATGCGGCAATTATGTATCGTTTTTTGCCGCTATATCTATTTTCCGGCTATACCGGCAACAATAGGCTGTTGCTCTTCAATTGAACCGTTTTAAATCTATTTGTTCCTGATATACAGACGTATATGAGATTGACAAACTACGATATCTATGCCATGATGATAACAAGGTAGGCGGCAACCGCTTACCGCATACCTGAGTAATTTGGAACGGAGAGTGAGATAGATGGTTATTGAAACCCGGCCCAGAATAGAGCATATGGTTATGCCCGGTATCCTGGAAAAGTCCTCCTGTATGAAGATTACCGTGTTTCACTGCGTTAATGCACTGGATGCTTTACGCTATGATGATAATAGCGGCGTAGAGCTTAACAGCATCATGCTGCCCTGCTCCAGCATGACCCGGGAGACCGTACTCCTGAGGGCTTTTGAAGCTGGAGCGGACGCAGTTCTGGTACTGGTCTGCCCTGAGGGACTTTGTCGTCACCTGGACGGCAACATTAGAGCCGCTAAAAGGGTTGAAAGAATGAAAAAACTGCTGGATGAAATAGGGATAGACGGACGTCGGTTAAACCTGTACAATATTCCCCGGAACGACCAGACTGTGGTCGATCAAATTGTCCGGCGTACGATATCGGATCTGGCCGACCTGGGACCGAACCCGGCCTGTAGATTATAGACAGGGAGAAATAGTGTGATTACAGGTGAACAAAAACCTCTAGCTGAAATAGTGGAAAAAATAGGTGGTTATTCAAAAATACTCATCCTGGGATGCGGAACATGCGTCAAGACCTGTTTCGCCGGTGGGGAGGATGAAGTAGCTACCCTGGCCTCGGCCTTGAGACTC
>CAYLVC010000208.1:0-5712 GCA_964387005.1 uncultured Dehalococcoidales bacterium
ATATTGATGGTGTTTATTCCGTCCGGTATTGTGGTCTTGGCGCCGGTTGTTGGCGCTGCCCCTGTAACAAGTGTCCCGGGAGACAGGGTGTTGCCGGGCGACAGACCCGAACTTAAGCTGAAATCATCGCATCCTGCGGCTAAAGGAGCCAGCAGTAACACGGATAACAGTACTGCCAGCCAGCCAAACAGGCCTTTTTTCGATAATAATTTCATAGCTTTCTTCTTCAGTTATACGCCGGGACTTCCATGAACTTCAGCGAGTATTCCCGTTCGGGCAGGGATAGCCAGGCCTTCGCTGCCGGTGATTTATGGGTGCGCACCGGGGGGTGTTTTCTGCGGCGGCCACAGTTCTTCAGCTATTTCCTTCAGTCCCAGAGCGATGAGCTTGTTCTTGCCTGGTTTAGTAGTGACGGGGTCCCAGTCCAGGGCGCCCAGGTTCCAGTACATCTGGGCTTTGATATCGATGGTTACGCCAGCCAGAGGTCCTTCCTTCTGGGGAGGATCGCCGTAGATCCTGGGGTGAGCCGTCCAGTTGAGTTCATTAATGCCTTCGCGCAGGTTGAAGACGTGTCTCAGATTGGCGATTCTCTCTCCGATCTTTAAAATATCAGTGGCGGAGTATTTCAAGCCGGTGACCGCGTTCAGGAAGTCCGCCAGCTTGGAAGGCCCGGAACCGAAACCGAAGCCGATCATGCACATACCGCTGGCATTGATTGCGTGCCCGGTAAAACTGCCGGGGCCGAAGCCTGCCGTATGGCGGCCAGGGGTAGCGTCCAGTTGGTAACGGGCAAAAGCAGAGAAACCGTGACCCAGCTTGGGATCGTGCATGCCCAGTTCCTGTCCGCCGATATGCACGGCGAACTTATCCGCTCCCTTCCCGATCCTTTCAGCCGCAGGTTTAACGCCGTCCGCCAGTATGTTGCCGAAACCCTCCCGTTTGGCCATTTTTTGGGTAATGTCCACTATAGCCCGGTGGTTGCCCCATCTGAGGTCAATGCCGCCGGTATCGCCCCTGGTAATAAGGCCGTTTTCAAAGCACTCAATGGCGAAGGCTACTGCGCTGCCAGCTGAAATCGTGTCCAGACCATAGCGGTTGCAGATGTCGTTGACCTTATTGATAGACTCGGTATTGGTGTTGCCGCAGTTGGCCCCGAAGCTGGCCTGGGTCTCGTATTCCGGCCGCCGTATCCCGGCAGGGTAATTATATTCTGTGCCTTCTTTAATGGTTGCTTTGCAGGCTACCGGGCAATGCCAGCAGCCCGACCGCTTCTGGACATAAGTGGCCAGCACGTCTTTGTCAATTCCCGTTACATCGGGCAAATCTTTGACCCCGATGCCGCCCCAGTTCCTGACCGGCGTATCGCCGCTCCTGGCGGATACGGCCGTCATGGCCGACGTTCCGTATTTGTGCAGCGAATCCAGGCTTCCCATGCCGGATGATTCTTTGAGCGCTTTTACATGTTCTTTTCTCAATCTGAGAATGGCCTCGCTGTCGGCTACAGGGACCGGCAGGCTTCCCCTGGCAGCCACTGCCTTCAGTTTCTTGGAGCCCATTACTGCACCCAGGCCGGAACGGCCGGCGGCTGAGCCTCTATCCGTTATGATCGCCGAGATCAGAGACATCTTTTCTCCAGCCGGCCCGATGCAGGCCACCCGGCATTCCTTGCCGTATTCAGCCATCAGCCTGTCTTCGGTCTCATAAACGTCTTTTCCCCAGAGTTCACGGGCGTCCTTCAGCTCCGCTTTGCCCTCATCGATAAATAAATAGACCGGTTTCTCTGATATACCTGTAAAGAATACCGCGTCGTAACCGGAAAATTTGAGGTATGGGCCGAAAAAACCTCCCGAGTTGGCGTCTCCCCATCCCCCTGAGATGGGCGACCTGGCGATAGCGGCGTAACGTGCTCCGCAGGGGATAGAGGTGCCTGTCAAGGGGCCGGTAACCAGTCCGAGGGTATTCTCAGGGCCTAAAGGGTCTACTCCCGCTCTCTGCCGGTCATAAAGCAGCCGCGCTGCCAGGCCGTAGCCGCCGAGATAGTCTCTATAAAGGCTGGCCTTCGGTCTTTCTATTTTGATTTTGCCTGTAGTCAAGTCTACCCACAAAATTTTGCCCATGTAGCCTTTTTGCATTTTCCCCTCCTGGCTTTTGTACGTTTTGTACGCAATATCTCTTAGTTCATTCTATCCTTAGCCTGATGATGAATCAACACGAAGGTCGATAATGGGGAGAGAGCAGGCTTTTTCAGGGAGATGGCGTCCGGGGACTACAGCCCAGGGGCAGGCCCGGCAGCACCCGGCCTGCTTTAAAACCAGGCTAATGAAAGGTAACCGGGTCCTACCCGGAATAAGTCGCTATAAAAAGCTCCTTCATATTTTCAGGTGTACAGGTTTGCGGGTTGGAGATGAGGGGAGGCAGGTTCGGGTTTAACTTAAATTTCTCGATAAAACCGGGAAGTTCAGCCATAAAAACGCTTTCAGGGATACCCTGCTCGCGAAGATTGGCCGGAACACCCAGACGCTTCTTGAGCTGGTTGATGCGTTCGATCAAATAGTCCGCAGCGCCTGCCGGGTCTCCGAGGGTATAGCCGGTTGCCATGGCAATTTCCAGGATACTCTCGCCGGCAGCGGAAGCATTGAAGCGGATGGCGTGCGGCAGGACGATGGCGCAGGCACGGCCGTGAGAGATGTGGAAAATGGCGCCGTAGATATGAGCGATGTAGTGCTCTACCCCCAGCGAGCAGTTGCAAAAGGCCATACCGGCCAGGCTGGCGGCATAATGCAGGTGTTCACGGGCCGGGTTGTTACCCTCAACGGCAGCCTCAAGATACTTGAAAACCAGCCTGGCTGCCTGCATGGCATTGGCCTGGCTGAAATCGTTGCGCAGCCTGCTGTAGTAAGAAGGTATGGCATGGGATAGGGCATCAAATCCGCTGTCTATCCTGACCACACGGGGCATGGAATCAGCGAAATCGGGATCCAGGATGGCCCTGTCGGGCAGCAGGAAGGGAGAATGGGTAGCGCGCTTGTCCCTGGTATCGGTATCACTGATAACCAGGGCAGGGGAGACTTCAGATCCGGTCCCGCTGGTGGTGGGAATTGCCACGAAGCGTGTTTTAGTAAGAGGAGGAATGGCTTTCAGCGGAGGGCCGGTCAGGGGAAAGATATCCTTAAACTCAAACTCGGGGTTTTCGTAGTAGACGCGGAAGGCTTTGGCAGAGTCCAGTGCGGAACCGCCCCCCAGGCCGATGACCACATCAGGCTCAAACCCTTTGTTCCAGGCCATCATAGCCTTTACGGCCTCGAAGGAAAATTCGGGTTCTACGCTGTCAAATACGCGGTAGGCCAGCCCGGCCTTTTTTAGACAGTTCGCCACTTTTTCCGCCGCCCCGGTTTTGACCATCACCTTGTCTGTGATAATAAGGGCTCTGCTACCTCTGGTTGTTTCCAGTGACTTCACACTGCCTCTTCCCCATATGATCTGACCGGGAGCTATAAATGTCTGTATGGATGCCTGCACAGGGCACATATATGTCCTCCTCATTATCTGATTTTTGCTATTTTTAACCGGGTAAATATAACTGTATTCGACTTTTTCCCTACAAAATATCCTCATACAGATCTCGCCATACCGGATTTACTTTTTCAATCAACGCTATTTTCCATTTTCTCTGCCATTCCTTTATCTGTTTCTCTCACTTCGGAGCCCCATCAAAATCGCCTCCGGTTTCATAACTTACCAGAATATATAATCCATACTTCCTGGAGAAACCATCGACTAAATCATTCTTATGTTCAAAAACACGCTTTACAAGATTATTAGTGAAACCTACATGAAGTGTACCGTTACGTTTACTTGCCAGTATATACACCGAATAATCATTCATAGTCTTTATGGATTTCGTTTTTCAACGGAATGGAACCGTTGTTGGGCTGATATGGCGAGTTTTAGTGTTACAATTGAAGGTAATTTTATAGCGTTAATCTCTCTCCTGTGGACGAAGGAATAAGCGGACTGTACATGCCGCAACTCAGGATCAGGTAACGCAGGGACAGGTCACCGATCAGCCCGCAGGCAATGGCAATATACAGAAAAGCCACCGGGGTTTGCTCCAGTCCTATAATGAAACTGATTATGACGGACAGAACCGGCACCAGCATGCCCAGGAAGACCACAGCCGGCCAGAAAAGCGGGGACATTTTTCCCGAGACCAGGGAGCGGACCGAGGCCTGGCCGGTGAGGGTGGTGTACCTGACGCTTATAAGGTAAACGGGGATCATCAATATAAAACCGATCAGAAAAATGCGGGTCCAGTTTTCAATGGATAGCCCCGCTACAAAATCGCCCCCGGCCAGGGCAATACCCAGTGTCACTTCGGCCCCTCCCCACAGTCCGCTGATCACGAAAAGTACAGGCAGCAGGGCTGTATTCCAGAGGGGTATGCCGTTGACGAAATTCATGGCGAATCCGCCGTAGATTACCGTCAGGAAGGCGAAGACATTGGCAGCAATAAGAAGGGCTGTGGGGGGATCTGATTGGGTACTGATAACGATAGAAATCAGTCCCAGTAAAAGAAAGAGCCCCACGAATATCAGTCCCCGCGAAATCCAGGAGGTCCTGAACCCGCCGGAAAATACGATCCTCCAAAAACGCAGGGGTCTGCCCAGGAAAAGCAGGTGCAGGCCTCCACCCAGCAATCCGCAAATAAGCCAGCCCGCCAGCATGGAAGTCCGGCTCTGGAACAGGGATCCCATGAAAAACATCCCCGCTCCCAGTTCAATAAAGAAGAAGGCCAGCCATAAAAGAAGACCGCGCCGGGCGATCCACTCCGTCTGCGGTGTGTACTTTACCATCCAGTCATAAGCCTGCATTTGTGCTTTCTCCTGTTGTTTAAACGATTATTCATTAACCCTTGTGCTACCAGCGAACGAGTCAAGTGGGTGTCATGCTGGAGGCCCGATAACGCCTATTTATACCTGGGACGATGAGTCGGGACTCATCCATGATGACAGCCATCCAGGGTTGGGATATTGATCAATATACCAGTGTCGTAATTATGTTCAGAGTCATTTGCTATGTTACATAGTACAAGGACGGATTCGTCCCGTATTCGGGATGAAGCTGGAATCCGCGCTTCTCCTTAATTAACCCCGACACCTGGCTGTTCGGATCATCCAGGTCGCCGAAATACCTGGCCCGGGTAGGACAGGTGATAACGCAGGCCGGGGTTGCCTCGCGGTCGATTCCCGGCTTCAGTCCCTTTTCCAGGCCTTTGTCGATCCGCTCGGAACAGAAGTTGCATTTTACCACGGTACCCGGCTGTAAGGGATAAAGCTGTTTGCCCAGGATTTCAAACTCGGTGAAGCCCTGTCCAGGAAAATATTCCTTTTTGTCGCCGGACATGAAGGAGCGCTGCTGGTATGGACAGGAAATCAGGCAATAGCGGCAGCCGACACATTTTTGAGAATCGACCGTAACAATGCCGTCCGGCCTGCGGGTGGTGGCTCCGGTTGGACAGGCTTTAACGCAGGCGGCTTCCCGGCAATGGTTGCAGCCTACAGGGTACAACTGCTTGGTGACGGCCGGATAGGCGCCGGTCTCTCCGATCAGCACCCTGTTCCAGAACATCCCCGGAGGGAGGAAGTGCTCCTCCTTGCAGGCTATCATACAGGCATAGCAGCCGATACACTTTTTAAGATCGATAACCATTCC
>CAYLVC010000209.1:0-5710 GCA_964387005.1 uncultured Dehalococcoidales bacterium
TACCCGGGCTTTTTTCAGTACATCCGCGGGTATCGAGTCTAAATCCGGCAAAAAATGGTTATTCTCGTTGAGAGGCAAGTAGTAGGGCGTGCCCCCGCAAAGACTGGTGCCGATGGCGTAGACAGGATAACCCGGATCGGGAATCAGGGCGACATCGCCGGGGTCGATCAGGCACAGGGCAATGTGGGCGATGCCCTCTTTGGCCCCTATCAAAGGAAGGACTTCCTTTTCCGGGTCAAGTGTTACTGCGAAACGTTCCTGATACCACTGCGCAATAGCCTGGCGCAGCTCCGGCAGCCCCTCGGATTCCGGGTAGCGGTGGTTGACCGGTAGGCGGGCCGTTCTGCATAGTTCTTCAATAACCGGCTGCGGGGTCGGAATATCCGGGTCGCCGATGCCGAAACTGACTACCTCTTCTCCCCGGGCTTTTTTGGCTGCTATTTTCTTGCTTATCTGAACAAAAAGATAAGGGGGAAGGTTTTCAACTCTTTGAGAAAATTTCATTACATTCACCTTTACGATTAATTTTTTTTCGTTATCCGTCAGCACTTGTCCCATCAAGGCTGCTGCTGTTTTTATAATAATATAACATATTAAGCCAAAACCGGCATCAAATGCCTGTTGCTAATGAAGCCAGCCTGACACCAGCTCCGTCACAGACTGTTCAAAACCGGACGTTACATCGAACCAGTGAATTCGCTCGTCTTCCAGCTTGAACCAGGCGTATTGATGGCGGACGAAACGGTGGTTGGCGTTCTTGAACTGTGTAACAGCTTCCGCTTCATCCATTTCACCTCTCAGAATTGCACCCATTTGCTGATAACCCAGGCTGCTCATCGAGGGAAGAGTGAAATCATATCCGCCAGCCAGAAGCTTTTCAGTTTCCTGCATCAGCCCTGCCCGTATCATATCATCGACTCTGGCGTCTATTCTGCGGTACAGTTCGTTCCTGGGGGCAGTCAGGCCGATGACAAGCGTTTCGTATTCAGGGGGCGTCCGGGTGCGCAGGCTTGACGCCGGCTGGCCGGAAACGAGAGAAATCTCGAGGGCGCGAATTATTCTGCGAAGGTTGCGTTTATCTATAGTTACAGCCGCCGCCGGATCGATCTCCAGCAAGCGCCGGTACAATTCATCAGAGCCTTTTTCATGGGCCTCAGCCTCAAGCTGCCCGCGTAATTCCCTGTTAGGGGGAACGCGCGGGACGGTCCACCCCTCCAGTACCGCCCAGATGTACTGTCCGCTGCCGCCGATCAGCAGGGGAACAGAGCCCCGTTCATGGATATCCCGGATTGTTTTTTTGGCCAGCTCCTGGTATTGAGCCAGGCTGAATTCCTCATCCGGATATATTATGTCAAATAGATGATGGGGCACAGCAACCCTTTCCGGAACAGTGGGTTTAGCCGTGCCGATATCCATCAGGCGGTAAACCTGGCGGCTGTCGGCGTTGACTATTTCCCCTCTGAATTTTTGGGCGAGCAGGATGCCCAGGCGGCTTTTCCCGACACCGGTAGGCCCGACTACGGCAATCAGGGGCAGTTTGCGAACAACTGAGTTAATCGGTTTCTTCCTCGATCTTTATTTTTTAACGGCTGAGGTTGTTCGTACAATTGAGACAAACTCTCCGGCCTTTAAACTGGCGCCGCCCACCAGCGCTCCATCGATATCAGGCTGTGAGATCAACTCGGCAATATTCGCCGCATTTACGCTGCCCCCGTACAGGACCCGCATGGTTTCAGAGAGAGCACTGCCGTATTTCCTTGAAAGGAGGGAGCGAATCAGCGATATAGTCTTGTTGGCCTGTTCCGCCGTGGCCGCTTTCCCTGTTCCGATAGCCCATACCGGCTCATAGGCAATGGTCAGATTTTCGGCCTTTTCGATTCCCTCCAGGGAATGGACCAGCTGTGCGGCCACTACCTCTGCGGTTTTTCCCGCTTCGTATTCCTGGAGGTTTTCACCCACGCAAAGTATGGGATCGAGGTTATTCCTGATGGCTGCGGATATTTTTTTACATATCAGCTCGTTGCTTTCGTGGAAATACTGACGCCTCTCGGAATGTCCCAGGATCACATATTGGCATATTCCGACCAGCATCAGCGGGGATATTTCACCCGTAAAGGCGCCTTTGTCCTCATGATAAAGATTCTGGGCGCCCAATCTGGTACGGCTGCCCTGGACCAGTTTAAAGGCCGGGACCAGCGAAATGAAAGGCGGACACAGCACAGTTTCAACATTGGAGATAGCTTCCAGATCTGGCTGCATTTCCCTGATGATATTTATGGCTTCTCCGACGCTGGTATTCATCTTCCAGTTGCCGGCGATCATGGCTTTGCGCATTTTATCCTCCAGATATTTTATCGGTATTAAAGGTCCTTTTAGACGATTATATCAATTCCGGGGCATAAAGTCCTTCTCTCACCCACCTTCCAACCAACAAAAGGTGGTTGGAAATGAGAGTTACCAGTGGGGGTGCCGGCTCTGTGCAAGCTTCTTTCGGGCACCGGCTGAAAGCATTGACTGCTATTGCCAAAGTCCCTGTACTGCTCTATGATTGAATAACGTATATTATGGAAAACACACGCACAAATAGTCCTGTGATTAAGCTGGGTACGATCCAATGCGATTTCGTATAATATTCGCTGTAATCGCCCTGGCGGTTATAGGGTTAACCATCTCCGGGCTGCTGGTGGTGCTTCAGATTCTCTCACACGATCAATCTTCTGCTGCTGAAACTCCCACTCCGACCGCAGCAGACCTGCACTCAGCAAGTCCATCGCCGCCGGGTGATAACACACCCAAAGCAGGCAGTCAGACTGGGCCGGTTATACCGGGTGTACCGGGTGTAGCCGGGACTGTCCCGGGCGGGTTGACCGATGTTGGAGGAATACCCGATTTGATACCGGCGGATGCCTGTCCCATCTGCCAGGGTTTGCTGGCGCAGGGCAGCGGCCTGTGCTCCATTTGCGGCGGAAGCGGAAAACTGGTGGGCGGTCAGCAGATTACACCCTCCATTTCTCCCCAGGGAGGACTTGCTCCGCAAATCCCGCTTTTTAAGGTGAATGGTGCCAAAAGTTCGTCTCTCTTAAGAAGCGCCGTTACTTCCAGCTATGACGGTACCGCCTGGCATCTGGACCCGGAAGTGCAGAGCCTGGCCTATAAGGGTGAAACCCTCAAACCCCCGGTCATTCTTTCCTCCGGTTACAGCCTTAACGACATAAGTGTAACAACCCTGGAAGATTTTCCCACCTCCGGTATGGTACTGCCTACCAGTCTCTATCCCGTTTCAGTTGACAGTGACAGGCCTTTGACCTATTTTCCCGCTGAACAACAGTTTTTCTCTCCCCAGGGTTTGCCGGAATCATATTCTTTCAAGTCCGTCACCTACAAATACAGCGAAAGTCAACTGGCCGGGGCCAAAATCGATCCGGACAGGAAATACCAGCAGTTGCCTTCCTCTACCTCGGAACGGATAAAAGACCTGGCTGATGATATTACAGCCGGATACAGCAGTCCATATCAAAGAGCCGTGGCTATTGAAAAATACCTTAAGAATAACTATCAATATGATCTTGATTACCGGCCTGCCCCTGCCGGGCGGGAAGCCAACGACTGGTTCCTGTTCGATGAAAAGAAAGGCGTATGCACCAATTTCAACTCAGCCTTTGTTGTACTGGCGCGCTGTGCCGGTATTCCATCCCGGCTGGTGGACGGATATAAAATTGATCCGGGCGTAGATGAGCAGACAGTCTATGCCAGCCAGGCGCATGCCTGGTCGGAAATAAAGCTACAGGACCTGGGCTGGTTAGCCATAGATGCAACGGGAGAGAGCCCGGGAGCGCTGGTTACACTGACCGATATCACGATGGTGGACTCTCCCATCCTGAAAGGGAGGGCTTTTGTTGTTCAGGGAACGGTTACAGGCCCTGATGAAAAACCGGTTGACGGCATACCCGTTGAGCTTTTTATCAATACCCGCAAGGAAACGACCGGGGGTATCCCGGTAGGAAGCGGAATGGCAGCCGGCGGGGTGTTCAGTATTTCAGCCCTGGTACCCGTTGAGACAGTGGCCGGCCGTTACCAGTTGATGGCGCACTGCCTGGGTGGAATCAGGTACCAGGATTCTTGGAGTGATCCTGAGGTTATTGTTATGGCCGGTACGGCTATGGAATTATATGCTCCTTCCAGCATAAAAACCAGCGAGCAACTGATGGTAAAAGGGGAGCTGATTGAAGAGCCTTCAATACCTGTGTCCGGGCAAACGGTGGATATTCTCCTGGGAAATACACTACTTGCTACGCTGACTACGGATGAAAGCGGCCAGTTCCAGATGTGGCAGTCTTTCAGCGTCCCGGGTGAATATACACTGAAGGCCGTTTTCAGGCGTTCGGAATACCACCTGGCATCGGAAAGCGAAATTAATTTCCAGGTGCTGGAGCCCACCCGTCTGCGTTTGACTTCTCCCCTGAGAGCCAATCTTAAACAGATGTTTACGGTTGAAGGCTTCCTTTCCGAAGAGAAGAGCGGAACCGCTCTTCCCGATCAGAAGGTATTTATTACAGTGGACGGCACGCTTCTGAAAGATCAGCCGGTTACCAGCAGCGAAGGTGTTTTTACGCTCAGATATTCCTTCTCCGAGGAAGGCTACCATCAGTTCGAGGCGGTATATCCGGGTGCGCCATTTTACTTCGAATCGCAGGCTGAAACAATCGTTGAGATTATTCCAGCTCCAGTTCAGGCGGAATCAAACAGCAATGTCTGGCTGTTTCCGGTTATTGTACTGGCGGCGGTCTTATTGGTGCTGGGGCTCGGTTTCTTTTTAATGCGCAGGCGGCGTAAGCATTCTCCCGCCGCTGAACCGCTGACCGCAGAGGATGTTCCAGATGCGGCAGATGAACCTGAAGTGGAACCAGTTGAAGAACCGGTGGCAGAAGATAAATCTGAGATTGACCGGCTCACGCTCAGTATTGAGTTTCCTGATATAGAACCACCGCTCCCGGATGTCTGGGGAGAGGGTGAAGAACTCAGGGTGTTTTGTTATCTGTTGAAGGAAGATGGCTCTCCCCTTGCCTCCAGGCAGCTTGATCTCCTGATCGGCAAAAACGCCAACCGCATCGCCACGGACGCCGGCGGCAAGGCCGCAGTGCAATGTACCTTCCAGAAGAAAGGACAATATCAGCTAGCAGTCAGATACAGCGGGGAAAACCCGGCGGAACCGCTGGTGACCCGGAGAATAATCAGGGTTGTGGACTACCGGGAAGAAATAGTTGAGCTTTTCAAGTCCATGCTGGAATGGCTGCGCAGCAAAGGACTGGAACTGCCTTCGAAGGCTACTCCGCGTGAAATCAAACAGATAATTTCAGACGCGGGTTGGGTAATCTCTCCGGAAGCACTGGCCAACCTTATAGTTTGTTTTGAAGAGGCGGACTACAGTCTTCATACCATTGAGAGAAAGAATTATAAAACCATGTACCTGGCCCAGAAGGAAATAAGGGACAATGAACCGGCACCACCAGCTGATGCGTAAATTTCAGAGGCAATATCTTGCTAAGTCGCTGCTCTATGGAGCGGCACTTTCAGTTATTGTCTGCTTTTTGTTAAGTCAGGCGCAATTCCTGTCCCGTGTGCCCTTTTTTAGTGGCAGCGGGGACTTCCTTGATGACCTGTCCCGCATTGCGGGATACCCTGTGATCATTGTAGCCGGTTATACGCTGCT
>CAYLVC010000210.1:0-5700 GCA_964387005.1 uncultured Dehalococcoidales bacterium
TACTGCTGCTCTTGCGTCCATCCAGGAATTATGTTAATAATAATTATCTGATTTTTCTGCTTATTATTACGGCAACTAAAAATGATGCATGGTTATTGATATTAAGGCTCAATGCATGAAGGAATGATTCCTATTTAATTGCCGGAATAATAGAAAGGCCCTTATGACGAGAAAAATTACCGTCGATATTTCTGAAGAAGCGTTGCAGGCCGACCTGGCAAACCTCCGTCTGAAAGCCCTGGAACTGGGAGCCTCCCAGGTGGAAATCATCACCACGGACCGGGTAATCATAGATGAAAGGGTACGCGCCAAGTGTCTCAGTCCCAAATGCCCGACATACGGCACCTGCGGCAACTGCCCGCCTTATGCTCCCGACCTGGACTTCATCCGGAAAGTCACCGGCAGATACCGCTATGCCCTCTTCATCCTGACCCGGTTTCCGGCAGGCGGCGCTGCCAGTGACCCGCATCACCCTTTGACAATATCCGGCGGACTGAAAAGCCACGAAATCATCTCCAAAGTCGAGGCGGCTGCTTTCCATGAGGGCTATTACCTGGCTATGGGACTGGGGGCAGGTTCCTGTAAACCCGTCTTTTGCCCGGACAGCGAATGCGACGTACTGAAGGGCAAAGGATGCCGCCATGGACTTAAAGCCCGCTATTCCATGGAAAGCTGGGGGATGGACGCTTTTTTGATGGCTGCCCGGGTTGGCTGGGAGATCTATCCGGACGGGAAAAGTGATGCCCCGTTTCTGGTCACACTGGGTCTGGTCTTTATCTATTAGCTTAATATTAGTTCTTAACTTTTATATTATAGTCATGCAAGCAAGTTGTGAGTTCCTTGGTTTCCTGTATAAGTTGTTCTTTCCTCCGGAATTTATGTCCGGGCAGCAAAAAGGTTATAATACCTAGGGAGAGTATGTTTTTGTTTACCCTGACTCTCCCGTGTGAGAAAGGAGTACTGAATTGGAGAATAGCCCTTTTAAGCGCGTGGTGGTCACGGGGATTGGAATCGTCAGCCCTCTAGGTCTGGATACCGCTTCCACCTGGGATTCCCTGATCGCCGGCAAATCCGGCATTGCAAACATCACGCATTTCGATGCATCCATATATCCTACCCGCTTTGCGGGAGAGGTCAAGGAATTCGATCCGGTAAAATATATCAACCGGAAAGAAGCCCGCCGCATGGACCGCTTTGCCCAGTTAGCCGTGGTTGCCAGCCAGGAAGCGGTCAAACAGTCCGGACTGGTTATAAATGAATCCAACAGCGATGAGATCGGGGTATTGATCGGCAGCGGGGCCGGGGGTTTGACCACACTCCAGGAACAAATTTCGAACATGCTGCAAAACGGAGTCAACCGGGTCAATCCCTTCCTGGCTACCATGATGATCTCGGACTCCGCTTCTGCCCAGGTATCGATTCTACTTGGCGCCAGGGGTCCCAATTTTTGCAGCACCTCTGCCTGTTCCAGCAGCGCTGACGCCATCGGTGTCGCCTACGAGACCATCCGCAGGGGAGACACCAGGGTCATGATTGCCGGCGGCGCCGAAGCGGCAGTCAACGCCATAGGCGTTGCGGCTTTTTGCGCCTGTAAAGCCCTCTCGGAACACAACGAAGCCCCCCAGGAAGCCTCCCGTCCCTTTGACGCCAGAAGAGACGGGTTTGTCATGAGCGAAGGAGCGGCTTCTCTGGTACTGGAAGAGTATGAATATGCCCGCAGCAGGGGAGCCAGGATACTGGCTGAAATAGCCGGGTACGGCGCCAGCGGCGACGCCTTCCATATGACCCAGCCCACGGATAGCGGAGAGGGAGCAGCCCGCGCTATCAGGGCCACACTGGCTAAAGCCGGCTGGCATCCGGAAGAGGTCGATTATATTAACGCCCATGGCACTTCTACTCCTCTAAATGACAAAATGGAAACCCGCGCTATAAAAACGGTCTTCGGGAATTACGCCTACCGCATCCCTGTAAGCTCCACTAAGTCCATGACCGGCCATCTGCTGGGAGGAGCTGGAGCAATTGAGGCAGCCATCTGTGTTTTAACTCTGCAATATGGTATAATACCGCCAACGGTTAATTTAGTGAATCCCGACCCTGAATGCGACTTGGACTATGTTCCAGGCGCAGCTCGAAAAGCTGAGGTTAATAAGATATTATCAAATTCCTTCGGTTTTGGAGGACATAACTCAGTCCTGGCTTTTAAAGCTGTCTAGAAAGGTTAAAATTGAACCACAGCCGCTGGAATCTGTTGCCACCGGCCCCGGATGAGTATTTAGCCGGTTCCATGGGGGTTACCGGCCTTCTGGCCCAGCTGCTCTACAACCGGGGACTGGATGACCCATCGAAGATGGAACTCTTCCTGTTGGGCGACGAACGTCTGTCAGGCGATCCCTTTTTGTTGCCTGACATGCATACTGCTGTATCACGAATCTACCGGGCGTTGCTTTCTGCAGAGAAAATGGCCGTTTACGGCGATTTTGATGTGGACGGCGTTACCAGTACAGCCCTGATGGTACAGGGACTGGCTGCCCTGGGCGGAGTGGTTATACCCTATATTCCTCATCGTGTAACGGAAGGTCACGGGCTGCGCCCGGCCGCCATTGAAGAGCTTCACGATCAGGGCGTCAGCCTGATAATTACGGTTGATTGCGGCATAACCGATGTCGAGGAAGTCAGGCACGCCAACAAACAGGGAATGACGGTTATTATCACCGATCATCATACCCCTCCCGCCGTTATTCCACCGGCTTTTGCAATCGTAAACCCCAAACTGGCCTCTTCCGAATACCCTTTCAACGAGCTGGCCGGTGTGGGTGTGGCCTACAAAGTACTCGAAGCCCTGATGACCAGCCTGGGAAAGGAAGACCAGATTGAATCTCACATGGACCTGGTAGCCATCGGGACGGTGGCCGACATGGTGCCGCTGGTCTCCGAAAACCGCTACCTGGTAAAACGGGGAATCCGTACACTTAACACCAGTTCCCGCCTGGGTCTGAGAGAGATCATTGCCCGGGCCGGATTGAGCGCCGGCAACCTGGATGCTGAAAGCATCACCTGGAGTCTTTCTCCCTGGCTGAACGCCTCCGGACGGCTGGAACATGCTATTGCCAGCTACAAACTGCTCACCACCACCTCCCACCAGGAAGCGCGCGAACTGGCTGCTCTGCTGGGACAGCAAAACATCGAGCGGCAGAGGCTGACCGCCAAAGCCATGCTGGAAGCCCGTGCACAGATCGCCTCACAGGGACTGGCCCCGCTTATTATGTTATGCAACCGGGAGTTCCCCCTGGGCATTGCCGGGCCTGTCGCCGGCAAGCTTTCGGAAGAATATTACCGGCCGGTCATTATCGTCAACGTCGATGACAAGACCGCCAGCGGAAGCTCCCGCAGTATTCCCGAGTTCAACATAATCACCGCTTTGAACCAGTGCGCCGGACTGCTGGGGCGCTATGGGGGGCATGCCCAGGCGGCAGGTTTCACTTTGCCGTCCAAAAACATACCCATGCTGCAAAAAGCCCTTATCGAGATAGCCGCCGCCCAGCTTAAAGATATAGACCTGCGTCCGCGCATCAATATAGATGCCGAAGTCTCGCTCTCGGAGCTTGACCCCAATACCTATCAGCAGATGCAAAAACTGGCGCCTTTCGGCAAGGGCAATCCCGTGCCCACCTTTGTCAGCCGGGCGGTCCAGGTGGCAAACTGCCGTACCATGGGCAACGAACAGCAACATCTGCGGCTGAAACTGAAACAAAACGGCAGCAATTTCGACGGCGTCGCTTTCAAACTGGGCGACTCCCTGTCCGACGTCTCCGACACCCTGGATATCGTCTATAACCTGGAGATCGACCGCTGGAGCGGTGTAGAAAACCTGAGATTGAATATCCTCAGTTTCTGTCCCGGCCAGACCCCCGCCAAAACCCAGGCCTGTTAAGGGCAAAAACCCCCCACACTTCCCAATCCCCCAAATTCCATCTATACTCTTAGTATGGGATCTTTTATTACATTAACTACCGATTTCGGCTTGAATGACGGCTACGTAGCGGCCGTTAAGGGGGTTATATACTCCCTTAACCCGGAAGCCGTGATCGTGGACCTGTGCCACCATATCCAGCCGCAGAATATCCGCCAGGCGGCCTTTGTTCTCAGTACAGCCGCGCCCTATTTCCCTGCCTATACCGTACATTTGGTAATAGTCGATCCCGGGGTGGGCACAGACCGCCGCGCTGTAATCCTCAAAACGCCTTCGGCCCATTTCGTCGCACCGGATAACGGCCTCCTCAGCTATATCCTTGAACCCTATAATTTACAGCCCCTGGAGGACTTCCCCCGGGTCAAACTGGCACCCCCGCTCAGGGGTTTTGCCCTGACGCGCAGCGAGTACTGGCGCAAACCGGTCAGCCGCACCTTTAACGGCAGGGACATCTTCGCCCCCATCGCAGCCAGGCTGTCGCTGGGCACTATAGCCTCCGCTCTCGGCGACGAAATAGACACGCTTTCCATCCTTCCTTTCTCCCCCAACACCGCCGCTGACGGAACTATCACCGGCCGCATCGTGCATATCGACAATTTCGGCAATCTGATATCCGATATTCATCAACGATTATTGCCATCGGACCCGCAATTCATTACCATTAAGCTGGTAGGGTTTGTTATCCGGGGCCTGGTCGGGACCTATTCGGAAGGGAAAGGGCCTACCGCCCTGCTGGGAAGCAGCGGTTATCTGGAGATTGCTCTAAACCAGGGCAGCGCCGCCGCTTCTTTGAATGTGAAAATAGGCGATGAAATTCAGGTTGTGACCGGAATGGGTAATAGCTGAACGGAGGTCTTAGCGCTTGGTAACCCTCACTAATGTCCAGAAAAGAAAGCCCGCCTTTGATTTGAAGGCCTGGGTAGCGGCGCCCCGTCCCCAGTATCTGGTGCTGCCCCTGGTGCTGATCTGGATCGGGACAGCCAGCGCCTGGTATTATACCGGTCAGTTCAATACCGGCTATGCCTTCCTGGCGCTCTTCGGCCTGGTGCTCTGCCATATGAGCGTTAACCTCTTGAACGACTATTTTGATTTTTTAAGCGGCGTGGACCTGAGGACGGTCAAGACCCCCTTCAACGGCGGCAGCGGTATACTCCCCGCCGGCAGACTGAGGCCCGGACAGGTCCTCTGGTACAGCCTGGTCTGCCTGTTCCTGGCCGTTCCGATCGGCATCTTCTTCACCGTAGTACAGGGTTGGCAGCTTTTGCCCCTGCTCGCAGCAGGAGCATTGTGCGTCCTTTTTTATACCAGCTTCATACTGAAAATTCACTTTCCCGAGTGGTCTCCAGGCTTGGGACTGGGCATTTTGCCGGTATTGGGAGGCTACTTTGTACAGGCCGGCGGCTATTCTTTAGCCGCCTTCATGGCCGCCGTACCTTCCGGTTTTCTGGTCTTGAACCTGCTTCTTCTCAACGAATTCCCCGATGCCGAGGCCGATCTGATCGGCAGCCGGAAAACCCTGCCCATCACCCTGGGTAAACGAAAGGCCGCTATAGTCTACACCTCTTTCATCGCCGCCACCTACCTCTGGATTATTGCAGCAGTAATAGCCCGCCAGATGCCGCCCTACTGTTTGCTGGCGCTCTTGACCCTGCCCCTGGCTTATAAGGCCGTGCGAGGCGCCTTCAGCTATCAGAGGATGAAGGCCATTGTTACCGCCATGAGTGACAATG
>CAYLVC010000211.1:0-5699 GCA_964387005.1 uncultured Dehalococcoidales bacterium
AAAAATTATCCCATATGATATAATAGTGTAACAATTTTCCAATCAGACGGGGACTGCGCTCAAATTCTGCTTTCAATGAAGACAACGCGGTTGATTTTGCACCGTGTTTTTCCCGGGTATTTCAACGGCAGGGAAAAGATAAATACCGGGTCTCGCTGAATACAAGAATGACTTTATTTGAGGTGTTGTTATTATGGAAAAGGAAAATTCTTACCTGAAAGGACTGGGGTTTTGCTCTCATGGCGCTGACTCAAATTCATCGGTTATCGACGTCAGCAAAGGAAGGATAGTCCGTATAAGGCCTTTGCATTTCGACTGGAAATACGATCCGAAAAGCTTTAATCCCTGGAAGATGAAAGCGCGCGGGAAAACATTTGAGCCCACGTTGACTTCGCTGATACCGGCCTACAGCCTGGGGTACAAAAAGAGGGTGTATTCTCCCAACCGGATTCTGTACCCCTTAAAAAGAGTGGACTGGGACCCTGCCGGAGAAAGAAATCCGGGGAACCGCGGGCAGAGCAAATACGCCAGGATCTCCTGGGATGAAGCCCTGGATATTATTGTGGCGGAACTGAAGAGGGTTATCAAGAAGTACGGTCCGTATGCCGTACTTTCACAGTCCGACGGGCATGGCGAGACCAAGATAGTGCATGGACCTCACGGTTGCCAGAACCCGCTGCTTGAATTACTGGGCGGCTTTACCCTTCAGACCCGCAATCCGGACAGCTGGGAAGGCTGGTACTGGGGAGCCAAGCATGTCTGGGGCTGCGAGCCTGTTGGCCAGATGCAGCCGGCTATTAACGCCATGCCGGATATTGCCAGGAATTCCGACATGCTTTTGTTCTGGGGCTGCGATCCGGAGACCACTCCCGGGGCTTTTGATGGCCAGTTGGCCAGCCGCCTGTGCTACTGGTTTACCGAGCTCGGAATAAGGCAGGTCTATATCTGTCCGGACCTGAATTACGGAGCCGCCATACATGCCGATAAGTGGATTCCCATAAAACCCAATACCGATGCCGCTTTGCTGCTGGCTATCGCTTATCTCTGGATTACTCAGGGCACTTATGACAAAGACTACATAGCCACCCATTCGTTTGGTTTTGATAAATTCGTCGAGTACGTGGTAGGGAAGGAAGACGGGATTGCCAAGACCCCGCAATGGGCGGCTGGTATTACAGGTGTTCCGGCAAGAATCATCAAAGCCCTGGCCGGAGAATGGGCGAAGAAAAGGACGTCTATTGCTCACTGCAACGGAGGCCCCGGTGTCAGAGGACCCTACTCCTCGGAACGCGGACGTCTGGAGCCCCTGCTGCTGGCAATGCAGGGATTGGGTAAACCGGGTGTTCACCAGGTAAAAATGTTCGAATGGGGACTCCGCTCTGAAAAAGGTTCCAATCCTATGCCCCTGAGCACGCTGACTCCACAGGTCAGTTTTGCTTACCAGGGAAGGGTTTATGCGACTTCCGAACAATGGGCTGAACAGGTCAAGAAAGACTCCGAATCTCACAAACTAACTGGGGTCGTCATACCCAAGCAATTTATTCCCAAAAACCTGATTCCTGATGCTCTTCTCCATCCTCCGATCAGCTGGTACAGCACCACGCTGGCCAGGTCTCCCCTTGAAGACCAGTTTACCAAATATACCTATCCGGTCGAAGGCTGCTCCGAAGTGCACATGGTCTGGACTGATTCGCCCTGCTGGCTTACCTGCTGGAATGATAGCAACAGCTTTGTTAAAGCTCTGCGCAGCCCTAAAATTGAATTCGTCCTGGCCCAGCATCCCTGGATGGAGAATGACTGCCTGCTGGCCGATATTATTCTGCCGGTCAGCACCAAGCTGGAGGAAGAGGATATATCAGCGGACAATATGGGCGGGCAGTACCGTATCCTGCTGAATGAAAAACAGTGCATCGAGCCGGTTGGCGAGTCTAAAAGCGATTATGAGATTGCCTGTATGATAGCGGAAAAGATGGGGCTGCTGGAAGAATATACCAGGGGTAGATCGGTAAAAGACTGGATCAAATTCGGTTTTGAAAAATCAGGGGTACAGGAATTGATCAGCCACGAGGAATTTGTAGAAAAGGGTTATTTTGTAACGGCGACCGATCCTGACTGGGAAAAATATCCGGCCGGATTGAAAAATTTCCATGACGATCCTGAAAACCATCCTTTGAAGACCCCTTCCGGCAAAATTGAGTTTTACTCTCAAAATCTGGCAAAGCATTTCCCGGATGATAAAGAAAGGCCGCCGGTACCCCATTTCGTTGAAAAAGGGGAGACTCACGACGAAGGGCTATCCGGGGAAAGGGCCAAAACCTATCCGCTGCTGATACTCTCCAATCACGGCAGATGGAGAGTTCATGCCAACCATGATGATATAGCCTGGCTGAGGGAAATTCCTACCTGCAAGGTAAACGGGCCGGACGGCTATGGTTATGAACCGCTGTGGATTCATCCGAAGGATGCTGAAGCCAGGGGGATCCGGCAGGGAGACGTGATAAAAGTCTTTAACGAGAGAGGCATTGTACTGGGCGGAGCCTTTGTTACGGAAAGAATCATGCCCGGAGTGGTCTATATGGACCACGGGGCCAGATATGATCCGATTATCCCTGGAGAACTGGACAGGGGAGGAGCGATTAATACCATTACGCCCCATAACACTACCTCAAAGAATGCTACGGGCATGGTTTGCAGCGGCTTCCTGGTGGAAGTGGCCGGGGTTGATCTGGATGAACTGAGATTGAAATATCCCGAGGCTTTCAAGAGGCCTTATGACAAAGCCTACGGGCAGATATTCAGGCGCGTTCTGGAGTGCTGTTAAAGCGATAACCCCAGAAAACTTAAAAAGCCCTCGATTTGAATCGAGGGCTTTTTTGGAATCATTCAGCCAAAGAATTCCCTGAAAGGGTCTTGACAGGTCTTTTTGTTCGTGGTATGTTATATAAATCTAACGTTAGAATAATATAACATATTACGGAGGTAGACCGATGAAACTTAAATTGGTCCTGATAGCCTACGCCGCTGTCAGCATACTGGGGCTAATGCTGCTGCTTTCCATGGAAAATGTGTATGTTGTTGGGGCACTTGTAGCGGGGTTTCTGCTGCTGGGGCACCGCGAAATATGGTCACTTATTCGGTACCGGCGGCTGCCGGTCTTTGATGAGAGGGTGCAAAACAACCTTACCAGCGCAATGCGGCTGACCGGGATATTCTTTTTTATAGCCAGCATCGTGTTTGTAGTGGTTTTGCGATTCAATGTCTTAAGAGATACGCCCCTGGCGCCGATAGCCAGCGGGCAGGTGGTAATAGTAGGTTTAGTCTATCTTCTCGGCTACCACTACTATGACCGGGTCAGTCCCAATCTGGGTAGACGGGCGAGGCTCTGGCTGAAAATATGCCTGATTGCAGCCGGACTGTCTTTGAGCACCGTCGCGATGGGGATAGTATTACATAACATGATCAGCCACTGGCTTGGTTTCGAGGAAGGATTTTTCTTTGTTCTGGGGCTGCTGGTGGCTCCGGGAGTATTCGCTCTAAGCCTGCTGGTCAGCCTGGGAATATACATCAAAGGACTGTTCGGGCAGGCAAGCCGGGGTGAAATACTATGAAGACCCGAATGAAAGAATACCGTGCTCAGCTTGGCATGACCCAGGAAAAGCTGGCGGAGATTGCAGGGGTGAGGCGCGAGACGATTATTTTTCTTGAAAGAGGCAAATACAACCCTTCGCTCAAGCTGGCCTATAATATCGCCCGGGCGCTGGGAGCCGGGATAGAAGATGTTTTTATCATGGAAGAGGAGGATGAGAGATGAAAGAGGTCAGCCTGTGGTAACATAACACAGTAGTCCGTTCAGAAAGGGAAGAATGCTGATTATGAAAAGCGCGCTTGAGAGGAGGACACGGTAATGACAGGCAGTCAAGCACAGGCATACGCTCAAAAACTATATGCATTGAGGGAAGAAATCCAGAGTAAAACCGGTAAAACGACGGAACAGCTGTATGAGGAAAGGGAAAAAAGGGTTAGAGATGCTATCGAACTGAAAGAACCGGATCGGTTGCCATTTTTTCTGATTGCGGAGAATAATCCTCGTCTTGGACTGTCCCCGTCAGCGGCTTACTATCAACCCGCCGCATGGAAAGAAGCCTTAACAACAGAGATCCTCAATTTTGAACCCGATTTATATATGGCTATATTCGGCGCTTCCGGCCGGTCACTGGAAGCACTGGGTGTGAACAACAAGCTATGGCCGGGCGGTCCGCTGCCGTCTGATTATGAGTACCAGTTTATTGAGCGGGAGAACATGAAGGCGGATGAATACGACCTTTTTATTGCAGATCCCTCCGATTTTATAGTGCGCCGCTATCTGCCGCGCATATATAATGTTCTGGCTCCGCTGGCGAAGCTTCCTCCCATCAACCAACTGTGTAGCAGTTTTGAATTTATCACCACGCTGTTTAACAGCCCGGAATTCGCACAGATGGCTGAAGCCCTGAAAAAAGCAGGCCGCGAGCTTGAGAAATTCCGTTCAGAGATGGGGGACGCCCAGGAGGAACTGGCCGGCCTGGGTTTCCCGGACATGGGCCAGGGCGGCGGCGTCGGAGTGGTTCCATTTGATGCGATCTCCAGCTTTTTCAGAGGAATGAAAGGCTCAATGCTGGACATGTACCGGCAGCCGGAAAAACTGATTCAGGCCTGTGATGTGGTGTTGAAGCTTCAGATCTCCGCGGGAATACCGGCTGATCCAAACAAGAGAGGAAATCCCAAGAGGACCGGCATACCCCTCTGGCGGGGTGATAGCAATTTCATGTCCGACGAACAGTTTGAGAAGTTCTACTGGCCTGGATTTAAGCGGGTTTTGCAGTCTACCATTGAGCTGGGCTTTGTCCCGATTCCGTTGTTCGAAGCGCGCTTCGGCAAACGGCTGGAGCATCTACTGGAACTGCCCAGAGGCAAGGTGGCAGCCGTGGTTGAACATGTGGACATTGTCCAGGCCAGAGAAATACTGGCAGGGCATACCTGCGTTATCGGAAAACCCCCAGTATCGCTGTTCTACGCATCGATACAGGAAACGCTGGACTATTACAGGGATATTTTCAAGAAATGCGGCAAAGGGGGAGGACTGATGCTCAGAATGGTCCTGCCACAAAAGGCCTCGATAAAGGAGCTTCAGTTAATGGTGAAATCGATTAAAGACTTTTGCCGGTACTAGAAAACAAGGGGAGAAGACTGTGTCTGACAAGGCTGTTTCACTGCTATCTATACAAAATGAATATCGAAAAGACAATGAGCCGCCGGGGGTCGTGTCAAAGCTGGGCTGGCGTTTTCACCATATCGGGATACCGACGGGTGACATTCACGAAGGAGAACAATACCTGGCTGAATTCAAAATGTTCACGTCAGGCTTCAATACCAATCCCTTTGGAATAGAGTGGATGCGGTTTGAAGCTGACTGTCCGCTGGATAAAACGATACAGACCATTCCTCACTTAGCGTTTGAGGTGGATGATCTGGACGCGGCGCTTGAGGGGCAGCAGGTGATTTTTCCTCCGGGATCACCCTCAGACGGAGTCCGTTCCGCGATGATATTACATAACGGAGCGCCGGTTGAGCTGATCACGTTCAGCTTATAATCTCGACCAGTGTAATTACTATCTGGACCAGCGAGGCCAGCAGGGTAGCAACCAGGACCAGCCGGGATA
>CAYLVC010000212.1:0-5697 GCA_964387005.1 uncultured Dehalococcoidales bacterium
GAAGTAAGCTCAACCGTAACCGAATAGTTGACCACTCCGGATGAGACGCTGGCCGTGGGTGAGATAAAGGTGACTTTGGCCGGATAGGTAACATCGGAGAGGGCATCCAGGGATACCGTAGCTTCGCCGCCCACTTCAACTGCGAAAATATCATTCTCGGTAACCAGTATTTGCGCTTCGAACTGCTCGGGATCTGAAATTACAGCGGCTATAGTGCCTTTGAAAACCTCGTCACCGCCGCTGACTTTAACATTGGTAATGAATCCGTCAAAGGGGGCAAAGATCACAGGACTCAGGCTTCTGGTTTCATCCAGGTTGTCCCGGGCATCCTGGACAGCCTGTTCGGCCTCACTCAGGTCCAGCTTGGAATCTTCCACCGCCATTACGGCATCCTCTTCATTCAGCATGGCATCCGTGACAGCTGTTTCAGCATCCTCAACGGCTATCCTGGCATCTTCAATTTTAAGCTGGGCCTGCTTGATTTTCAGCTGATACTGGGATATCTGGAGGGCCACATTTTCGGAGACCGAGGTAGTCGAGCCGCTCTTGACTTTTTCCAATTTAGCCAGAGCGTTTTCGTAGGCAGTCTCCAGGTTAGCTACATGCTCCGCAGTAGTGGAACCGTGAGAAAGCATAACTTTGGCCATATCCAGGGTGATTTTTGCGCCATCCACGTGGTCCTGGGCTGCTTTAACATCATCCAGCTCACTCAAATCATATTCCAGGCTCTTGAGGTCCAGTTCCGCCGACTGGATATTCATTTCTTTTTCGGCCACTGCCCTCCGGGCTTTAACCACCGCCGCCTGGACGGTGGTTAGATTTCGTTCAGCCTGGGTAACATTGCTCTGGGCGGTAACCAGAGACCTCTGGGCTTTGGTCAAGGCCGCCGTCTGGGTCTTGATCTTTTCTTCCCAGTCCGCTGTATCCAGTCTGGCTATTTCATCACCTTCCACCACGGTATCCCCGGCTTTTACCATGACTTCCGTCACATACCCGGCCATTTCGAAGGCCAGGTCCTCGGTTTTAGAATAGGCCAGGTTGCCGGTCCCTGTAATATCGACCGACAAATCGCCCCGCTCTACCGTGGCTGTCCGCGTAGCCGCGGTTGTGGTTTCGCCCGACTTCGAACAGCCCGCAGACAGCAAAACCAATGCCCCGATCATCAGAACAGCCGCCAGTATTTTTATTTTATTCATCTGTTTATACCTTTACCTTATTAGTTTATTTACTTATTATTCTTTTCGGCAAATACCAGTAAAAATCTTTGTTGTTTAATCGCCCGGTGATCATATTCTAGCGGTTAATTATTAAATAAATATTAACTTGTTTTGTCTTTCTGTGTACAGGCTTTTTTTGTTTTTCAGGCTGTACTCCCAGTTCAAGACAGGAACATATCTTCCGACAGTGATCAAAATCACCGGATTCAAATTCCTGTTATTAATAAACAAACTGGTTAGAATGACGTTTGTCATAGATATTTATGTCAATGTTTGATTGCTGATACATGACAGGCAAAAAAGGCAGAACTACCATATTGCTATGAAAAAAAATAAGTGGATTAATGGATGCGGTATATATTATGGTGACCATTCGGTGTCCGACGCCATACGGGCCGGAGCCCCAGGGGATTAAGCAACAATGAATACCATTACCAGAGTAAAAGCTACCAGCAATGAGATTATTTTTTTATGTTTCTTTCCTGACCTGAGGTAAATCCCGGTTGAGATTCACCCGATAACTGTTTTATTAACCTGTATGTGTGTCTGATTTGTATATCTAATTTTAATTATGTGCCCCTATTTTTTCATGTCAGTATTCATTTTTCAATAGAGTAATTATAAGTGCCCGTACAAAAAATACTATTGAATGTAAAAAGAAGAATTTTAGCCTCGAAGATTAACGCAACATTAAGCTGAGGTTAACTGAATAAGCATATATTTTGTACCCGGTTTGTACCCTCACTCAATCTCTCCCGCAAGGGGAGAAGAAAGGAGAGGGATCTACAGAAGAAACACTGAGCTTAAAAGATCATACCCACGGTGTCAAGTGTGTGCCAAGATCAGCCCAAGATGGGGGCTTCTCCGATGGAGAAGGAGGAAAATGGGAAATTCATATAACAAGAACCGCCCAACGGCCGTACCCATCCGGCACGGGCAGGGCAGACCATAAATTCTCTTAGCGGATGCGCATAACCTGTCCCGCACCACCCATGCCGATAGCCACCGACCCCTGCCTGGTCGCGGTCGAGGTATTGACCTTAAAAGAGACCTGTTCGCCTTCACTCAATCCCGAGTATATCTCGGTAGTGGTGCCGTCCGACATGCCCACCGTCACCACCCGCGTCTCTGTCGAGTCGCCATTGACCACCTGAACGGTTTTCACCTGATTCTTAGTAGTAATAGCCCTGGAAGGAAGAACCAGTACGCCGGACACCTGGTCTGTGGTGATGTTAACCGTGGCGGACATACCTTGTTTCAGGCTGACAGTGACCGGTGAAGCCTCAGCAGCGGCTGCCCCTCCAGGAACCCTGAAGTTACCCCTCATCCCTTCCTGCAAACCGGCAGGCGGAGTCCCCTGGAATCGTCCGCCTCCGGCCGGGGGCGTACCCTGAAAACCACCGGGGAGAGTACCTCTGGAGGCTGTCTCGCCTGAAACAGGAGTACCGGAAGGCATTCCGCCAAAGGTCCCTCCGGCGCCAAATCCAGCCCCGGCAGGGAATTGCCGGGTGGCAAAAACACGGCTGAGCGGTTTGAGCGAGGTCAATTCAACCGTAACATAATAGTTGACCACTCCGGAGGTTATCCTGGCCGTAGGGGAAACAAAGACAATTTTAGCCGGGTAAGCAAGATCGGACAATGCATCCAGCGAGACGACGGCTTCGCCCCCGACTTTGACTGAAAAGATGTCATTCTCGGTAACCAGGATTTGGGCTTCGAACTGCTCGGGATCAGCAATCACAGCCGCTATCGAGCCTTTTTTTACTTCATCGCCACCGCTGATTTTAACATCGGTGATGTATCCGTCAAAGGGGGCTCTGACAACCGGGCTCAGGCTTTTTTTCTTGTCCAGGTCAGACTGGGCATCGATAATACCCTGTTCGGCCTCCGCCAGGTCAATCAGGGCATCATCCACCGTCTTTTGCGCCTTTTCCTCGTCCAGACGGGCATCGGCTACCGATTCTACGGCCTCTTCAACTGCAATGCGGGCACTTTCAACACTCCGCCGGGACTGCTCAATCCTCAGCATGTATTTGGCAATTTGCAATGCTTCACTGTCCGAAACGGAAGCGTCTGCACCCTTTTTCATGTTCTCTATTTTTGCCAGGGCGGCATCGTATTCCGCCTGCAAGGCGGACAACTGGCCGGCGGACACGGAATAATCGCCGCCATCATACAGGGCGGTATACAGGTCCAGTCTGTTTTTCACACTTTCGGCCTTATCAGCGATATCCTTGATGGCACTGATGTCCTTCAGCCCATATTCCAGGGTCTCCAGGTCAAGTTCTGCCGACTGGACGGACAGCTCTCTGGCGGCAACCGAGCGCTGAGCTTTAGTGACAGCGGTCTGGGCGGATACCAGGCTGCGCCGGGCCCTGGTGACTTTTCCCTTTACTGTTGTCAGGTTACGCTGTACCCTGTTCAGGGCGCTGGTGAGGTTCTTTATCTCGGTCTCCCAGTCGGAGGTATTCAGCCGGGCAATGTCGTCACCCTCTTTGACAGTGTCTCCTTTACCGACAAAAACCTCTTCCACATACCCGGCTATTTCAAATGCCAGCTCTTCGGTTTTGGAATAAGCCAGGTTGCCGGTCCCGGTAATTGAAAGAGTGATATCGCCCCGCTGTACGGCAGCGGTCCTGAGTATGGAAGTATCGGTCACAGCAGGCCTGGAACAGCTCAGCGAAGTAACCAGCAGACTTAAACTAACAAGAGATACTATTCCAAGCTTCAAGAATTTCATCTATCAACCTCCGGTTTCGCGCCTCGCATTTCATGCTTCATTCTTTCCGTTTTTCGAAAAAAACGGACTACATATACAAGCATATAATCCAATTGTCAGGAAATTGTTAATTTTGGGAAAACAGGCATCATTTGCGGGCGCGCCGGATTTTATTCGGACCGCAAGGCCTGGATGGGATCAAGGCGCGACCCCTGCCAGGCGGGGTAAAAGCCGAAGAAAAGACCGATGCCCACGGAAACGCCAACAGCCAGTAAAACGATATCCGAGGTAACAAGCGTTTGCACAACTCCGGTCTGGGATATCAAATATGAACCGCCCCAACCCAGGGCTACGCCGATAATGCCGCCGGCAAAGGTCAATAAAGCCGAGTCGAGCAAGAACTGTCCCCAGATATCGCGTTCTTTAGCCCCCAGGGCTTTGCGGATACCGATCTCCCTGCGTCTTTCCATGACGGAGACCAGCATGATGTTCATCACGCCGATACCGCCTACCAGCAGAGAAATGCCGGCAATCGCACCCAGCAAGAGGGTCATACTCTGCATGGAAGTATTGATTGAAGCTGTGATTTCATCGGTTGAGGTAATAGTAAAATCGTTTTCAGCTCCAAAACCAATACGATGGCGTTCCTGCAAAATAGCCGTAATCTGGTCTTTAACGGAATTTATGACATTTTCGTCAGCGGCCTGAACTGCGATGGAGCTGACCGTATGCTGGCCTGTAGTAGTCACCGACCTGGCCATAATACCTTGAAGGGTAGTAAGAGGTACATATATAAAATTGTCAGAAGAGAAGAAGCCCTCTCCCGTTGATTCAAGCTGTCCTACCACGGTAAAGATGGTGTTGCCCATACGCAGCTTCTCGCCGACGGGATCATTTCCCTGGAAGAGGGTCGTGCTGACCGCCTGACCGATCAGGGCAACCTTTGAGGCCCTTTCATAAGCATCCATGGTAATATAATCGCCGGAAGAGACCTTTACTTCGTAAATATCCTGGTAGCTGGGCGTAATGCCGGTGATCATAACATTCATATTCTGGTTGCCCGCAACCACCTGCAATCCGGTCATAGAGGTCGGGGCTACACCGTTGATATCGGTAACATTAAGAGCGATGGCACGGGCGTCTTCCAGCGTCAGGGTGCTGGCAGAACCGAAACCACCGCGGACACCTCCCTGTGAAGACGATCCGGGGCGGATGGTAATCATGTTAGCCCCCAGGCTGCTCAGGCTGTCCAGCACCTGCTTTTCAGTCCCTCTGCCCACGGACATAAGGATTATAACTGCCGCCACACCGATAACCACACCCAGGATAGTAAGAAAACTCCTCAGCTTATGAGTGATCACTGCCGTCCAGGCGGTAGCGAGCGGAGCAAACAAATTTTTCATAGTATTTCCTCGTTCAGGATCTGTCCATCCTCGATGTGTATAATACGCTGGCAATAATGAGCGATATTGGCATCATGAGTAATCATCACCAGTGTGATATTCTGCTCCTGGTGCAGGCCGCAAAGAATATTCATGATATCCTTGCTGGAATGGCTGTCCAGGTTACCTGTCGGTTCGTCCGCCAGGATAATGGGGGGAGACTTGGCCAGCGCCCTGGCAACAGCCACACGCTGCTGTTCACCGCCTGATAGCTCACTGGGACGGTGACGCATACGTTCGGTCAGTCCTACTTTTGCCAGGGAATCCCTGGCCGCTTTCGAATCTGGTTTTCCGGCGTATTTTTGTCCCAGCTCGACAT